>JAJZXP010000210.1 GCA_021806345.1 Thermoplasmata archaeon
TATCAAAAGAGTTGCAAAAAATAATCCCCTCTTGATCAATCTTTGAGGTGCTTTGCTTTCATAACCCATATAAACCGTAGATGTTGTTCCAGACATGGTATATGATGCAGTAAGCATACCGATAGCAAACCCTACCACTCCGCCGCTTCCAAGTGCTGGATTATAAACTGCTAGAGTATTGTGCGGTCCAACTACTATTATAATAGCAATACTTAGAATTGTTATTACAACCAGTTCGGTAATAACAGTGATTATTCCATAGTTGAGGGACGTTTTAATTCCAAGATAGTTTATAACGAAACCAGGAAGCAGTATTCCGATCGAAATTGGAACGAAAGTCCAGTATGGAATATTTATTCCAAAACTTGAAAGTACGTACTGGATTACTATCGCATATGCTAGAATGTTGGATGATATTATAGCGAGGTAATAGACGAAATATGACATTCCGGCCATAAAACCTCCCCTGCTACCTATTGCTTTATGAGTAAAATATTGAACTCCAGCAGCGCTGTATAGCTTCTTTGAGAATTGGTACGGGGTGTTAACCCAGAGCCAAACTAGCAGAGCTCCCACAAGAAAGGCTATGGGAGAAGCACCAAGAGAGTAAACCGCAACTGCACCAAAAACAACAGCGAATGTAGACATGGGGGCATTCGACATGAGTCCTTGAGCCATCACATGCCAAAGACCAACAGAACTTTTGTCCAGATCGGGTCCTTTATCAGAATGTCCTGAAACTTCATTGTGGTTTTCCATTATTGACCACCTGCTTTAAAATTATCGGAGGAAAGCACTTGTGAAAATATTTTGATTCCTTCTCTTAACTCATTATCAGGTATGTTAAGTGCACCCATGAACCGAAATACATTGGAAAAATGTCCGCAAGTATGCATCAAGAGTCCTTTGTATAGAAGTTCATGCTTTATATTCATCATAGTCTTTCCGTCCAGTGGTGAGTTACCGTGATAAAGCTCAACTCCAACCATGAAACCTTTACCTCTTATGTCTGCTATTAGGGGAGAGTCTATTTTTTTAAAAGAATCTATTATAAATCTTCCGTCTTCTTTTACTCTTTCGAAATATCTAGGTACGGTTTTCATTACAACTGTTCCCGCCGCAAGTGCCAATGGATTGGCCCTATAAGTTCCTAAGTGAAAAGGTTTTGAAAGTAGATTATCATAATCATCACGATAATAAATAACTGACACTGGTATGCCTCCTCCTATTGACTTGCTAATGCACACAATATCTGGTTGCACATTGTCCCACTCAAACGCCCACATTTTACCAGTCCGGCCTACTCCCGTTTGGACTTCATCCACAATCATTGTGAGGTCGAACTCATCACAGAATTCTCTGATTGCTCTCAGGAACCCGGGTGGAGGAACCACGTACCCTCCTTCTCCCAATATAGGTTCCACAATTATTGAGTCTGGATGAGAATAACCCGATTCAGGATCCAAAAAAATCCTTTTCATAAGAGCCATAATATCTGAAACGTCACTATTTGGGGTGAATTTGTACGGATAAGGTACACGTATGATATTAAAACCAGACGAGTATGACCCCGCCCGATATTTATTGCCTGCGGTTGCAGAAATTATGCCCCCAGAAACGCCATGGTATGCTCCCTCGAATGCAATTGTTGATCCCTTGCCTCCGTGAACTGCGTGTGCAATATTTATAGCTGTTTCGCAAGCGTCTGCGCCACTAATTCCAAACATAATTTTGTAATTTTGCATGTTTTTGGGAAACGTCTGTTTCAAAGTTTCCATAAAGTTTATCCGAGCTTCCGTGGGAATTTCCAAAGCATGCCATATTGAACTCATTTGATTAGCTACTGCTGAAATTATTTCTTCATTATATCCTAAGTTCAATACACTTATACCGCTTACCCAATCTATATACTTGTTTCCATCCATGTCCTCAATAACTGATCCTGAAGCTCTCTTTATTGCGATCGGAAAAGAATCTGTATATGTAATGGTGCCTGTTTCTAAATTAGTCTGTCTTTTCAATAACTCCAAACTTCGGGGTCCAGGGATTTTTAGTCCTTTCAATCCGATATTGTTCATAATTTATCGAAATTACATGTTCTCTTTACTATATATATACGTAATATGAATGCTTGATTTTGTTAATTTATAGAAAATTTTTCTATAAAATCCTAATTTCACACAAAGTTGTAAGCCTTTTATACGAATCTCGATTATGGGGATGATGGACAAAGTAGATAAAACGGACCTAAAGATAATGAGAATTCTATGTGGTAATTCCAAGACCACCTTAGGAAATATCGGTAAAAAAATAGGGATTTTTTCACCATCAGCAGTAAGTAAGAGAATTAAGGGATTAGAAAAATCAGAAATAATAAGAAAAAACACAGTAGAAATAAATTTCAATAAAATAGGGTTAGATTTCCTAACCATAACCTTTGTAAAAGCAAAATATTCAGAAAATTACCATAACATTGTAGCCGAGAAATTAATGAGCATCAAAGGCATCATCTCCATTTATTTCCTGTTAGGTGATATAGATTTTGTTTTAATAACTCTCAATAAATCAAAGGAAGAGTATGAATATATTCTTGAACAACTAACAAAAATTGAGGGAGTGGAAAGAACCGATACCCGCACGGTACTCAGAGTTTTTAAAGAAGGCGACTACGATTCTGTACTTGAAAAATATATCTCATCCCAACAAGCTTGACACATGTAGCGCTAAATCAATCTTAGATTTTAATCGATTCAAATGCTTTTAGTAAATCCTCAGGTGATTCAAGAGTCTTTACGAACGCCAATCTTTCTTTTGTATTGGTCTGTCCATTGAATATTCGATACTCTATTGTTAATTTAATGTTGATATGCTTTTAACCCCTTTGTTTTGTTTTTTGAAACAACAGACATTGCCTCGTACAATAAATTTGAAGCTAACAAAGCCGTATTTTGACTAATTGGGTCGTATTGAGGAGATACCTCTACAACATCAAAGCCTACTATTCTATGACCATACAATTCTCTAACTGCCTCCAGAATTTCCCAACTACTAAGTCCACCCACTTCTGGAGTTCCGGTTCCTGGGGCAAATGCTGGG
>JAJZXP010000260.1 GCA_021806345.1 Thermoplasmata archaeon
TTGAGGAAGGCATAGATCGATTGCATATAGACAGGGATGTATGCAAGGGGAGCACTGATACCCACAAAGAGGCAACGCTATGAACGACAGCGACCTTAGAACCTCCAATCCCTTGGGATGGAGAGTAAGTCAGATATTCCTATCTATGTTCTTTTTCAGTATTTCTATAATATTTAGTTTCGAAACAAATTACTTTATAGTTTCCCCTGGAACTCCATTATTTTTCTACTTGATACTAATTTTACTCTTAACCCCATTACTGGAACTATTTTTTAAAAGATATCTACAATTGTTGAGATTTTATCCAATCAGTATTTTTGCAATGGCAAATCTGATCTTGGCCACTCTTGATTTTAGCAATGTTCCAATATTTGCCCTTCAGTCCGCAGCATTTCTTTTATCTTTAAGATATATAATTTTTTCAGACAGCAGAAGGATTTTCCATATTACTTTTATTTTCTATGGGATCTCAATGCTTTTCTTGTCATCGCTTTTAAGAATCTCTGTGTCAAATTTTCATCCTCAAATGTATATTTTCAACAGTTCCGATGATATCAGAACCGCAGGAATTCCAATATTTTTTAGCAACGGAGTAGTAATGTCATCGCCTAAACTATTTGTCTTAACCATCAGTTTGCAGTATCTGATCGTCATTCTCATTTTAGGATTCTTTCTATTAGAGAACGCTGATAGAATTTTAGCCATATCCAGACAAAAAAAGGTAGCATTTGACAAAAAAGGTCAGTCTCTTGGTTTAGTTTCCACCTCATTTTCCGTTTTCTCATGTCAGTGCGAGACTACCACCTCAATCATTCCTGCCATAGGCAGTGAAATATTAGGTCTGGTTTCATTGCCAATCATTGCAGAGAGCATCATTCTGTCACTTGGCACTTTCATCATGATTCACCTTCTGTTAAATAAAGGAGAGATGCCATTTTTCAAAAAAAGATGGGAAACCAATGGAGGTAGCTTGTACCAAATTTTACTTATTTCATTTTTCATCATTCTTTCACCGGTAATTATTACGTTAGGTGTCTTCCTAAATTTGCAATCAAATCTCCTATTTTACTTTGGGACGAATTTAGGAATGTTTGCATTAGGACTTTTTGCATTTCTAACACTTTTCGACCAATTGAACATACGAATAAGAACAGCTAGGCTCGTATATGCGGCTCTCGGACTGCTCTCACTTGTTCTTATGGCGATTTGGTATTTCCCTTTCGTTTTAAGCTTTACAGTTTCCAGTGGATTAGTATTTTCCATCATGGGAATCATCTCAGTATTTGCTGGTTCTATTGGTGCAATAATTTTGTCTTCAGTTAATAGAGTTGAAAGATCAATAATATACGAATACCTGACGGGTATGTTTCCCATTATTTTCGTAGTAATCTTGTATTATACCATCATAAGTGGAACGCAAATTTGGGTTCAGTTTTCCATAACCGATCAGCTGCTGTTTTCTCTTTTGCTATTGGGCTTCACACTGCCATTTATGTGGTATTCCACAAATTTATCTATTTACGGCTATTACAAGAATCATAGCAGATAAATACCATTCTTCACTCATGATACCGTGAAAGTAAGAATTGTAAAAAAAGACAATAAATTGTATCCGGTTCAAGAAGATGGAAACAATTTGTATTTAGGATCAAGCATATCTACGATAAATGATCTATATTCTATCGGAAAATCAATATTCCGGGACAAAGAGGAGATCAATACGGATCAATTTAAGGAAGTTATTCCAGTAAATCCCTCAAAGATACTATGCCCAGCTCTTAATTTTGGTGCTCATTCAAGGGAGACAAATCAGAAAGTCTCTGATTTTCCTTATTTTTTTGCAAAGTATACCAATGCAATCACTGGCTGGAGTTCTCCTATTAAAAACCATAAAAGCATAAAAAAATTGGATTATGAGGGAGAAATAGCAGCAATTATTGGAAAAACAGCGTATGACATAACGGAGAAAGATTCTCCGAATTATATTTCTGGATTTGCGGTTGTGAACGATGTAAGTGCAAGGGATTATCAGGCTGAATACGCCACAAACTTAGGTAAAAACTGGATAATGGCCAAAACAGCCGATACCTTTTTGCCGGTAAGTAATTCTGTATATTTGGGAGAGGAAATGAATTTCAATATAATTACGGAGGTAAACGGGGAAACTAGACAGAATGGGAACACCGACGACATGATTTATACCTTTAACAAAATGGTTTCTTACATCTCTCAAAACATTACACTTTATCCCGGAGATATGATCTTAAGTGGAACTCCTGAAGGAGTTGCCAATTCTGGAAAGTATCCATTTTTAAAGAAGGGTGACATTGTAAAGATCAGATCGGATAAAATAGGATATCTTGAAAATAGAATAGCATGATTTTCGAAATTTCGGAACAAGAACTGAGAAGTTTAGTACTGCCATTCAACGTTTATTTACCAGAAAAAAGACACGATAAGATCACACTTCGAATGTCGTATTACAGGCATCCCACCCTTAAAATATGGTTCCCAGAGGAACAGATTACCATAAAAGAGTTCTTCATGGACTGGTTTTATTATGGGTTTCCAAAAAACCATATGAAAAGTTCCAATGAATATTTTGGAAAAGAGACAATACAGGAAATTGAAATAGATGGCATAAAACGCACTCTTTTTACAGGAATTGATTATGAGAATTCATACTCCTCCTGTTTATTTCTCAATGGGACATGTCTTGAAATCAGGCATACCAGATCATCACTTGAAGATGTAATAGAAATAATAAAGACTCTTAAAGAAGTTAATTCATCAAAAAAATCAAATTTCCTATCCAGATCATTTTATGCAAATCCACCGGGGGAGGTATTTTGGTTTGAAGAGACAAGAATCAGCAGAATAAAATGGAAGACGATCAATGATCAGAGCATATTTGACAGTCGATCCTTTGACCTTGGATTTCTAAACAACGACCAAAAACTGATAATTTTTGAAAACAGTCAAGGGGACTACGTCTTTATCGATATGTCTAAGAATACAAAATGGGTTAAGAATCTTAGGTACTCGTTTAAAGGCACGGCACCTATATTCGTTAAGGTGGAACGTGGTGAGGACTACATTATGGGAATCATTTCGGAATTTGGTCCTATGGTTTACCAGTTCTTTCAAAAAGATTTCAGTTTGACTATCACTGTACCCTCGGTGAAGAGCTTTGATTTTGGAAAAGAACAAATTTTGCACATTTTGAAAAAATTAAAGTCTGACTCGTTTTTGGATGATTATGTCATTCAGATATAATATCGGCACTTCATCAAGAGCGAACAAGGATACAGCAGACTTTAAGCTGGGAATTTCTTCCGCAGGAGGGCCCTATGGAATATCTGAACAAACTTTATTTTTCCATAGCCTTGTACTGGGAAGGACAGGAACAGGAAAGTCAAATTTGTTGAGAAACTTGATTGATTCCGGTTTAAAAAGTCAAAATAGTAATATCATTCTGATTGACTTCCATGGGCAACTGGCCAGAAAAGCCATTGAACTGAATAAAACAAAGTCACTTCTGTACTTAGGTCCTGAATCTGGAGAAGATTCAAAATCTGTAAGATTAAATCTACTCAGGGGAGCTTCAGAATCACCAATTTCTTTGTATCTTATACAGGACATTTTTTCTAGTGAATCTTCCGTGTCAGGTGGGACATGGGGACCACGACTTCAACTTATTTTTACTTCTGTTCTGAGGGAAATCGTTTCGCAGGATGAGAATTCAACTTTATTGACATTTCTAGAAACTATAATCTCAAAATCCAGAATGAAGGATCTACTGCTCGGTGCTCGAGATGAAACTAAGAAAGTCATTTCCAATCTAATTTTCAACTGGCACTCGTGGTTGGAATATAGTGCAAGTTCAATCAACAAGTTGTTTCCCATCGTAACTGACCCATTGATTAACAAATTATCATGCTCAAGCAATGAAAGTGTGAGTATAATTGATAACATTAATCGAGGGAACACACTTCTAGTAATTGATGTCTCAAAGTCTGTTATTTCCGCTGCTCAGGGAAGGATATTATCATCGTTACTGCTGAACAGGATATGGTCTGACGTTCTCAGGTCTGGGGGAGTTGAAAAAACTTTAATTGTAATAGATGAAGCTCAAAATCTAAACTCCTCCGTTTTGTCTGAAATTTTAAGTGAAGGCAGGAAATTCAACATTTTTCTTACACTAGCATCTCAGTTTATCTCCCAATACAGCAAGGAACTAAAGGAATCTCTAATCTCAAATGCCGGTTCAGTGTACTCATTTAACATATCTGAATCTGACGCAAATATAGTTTGCAGCCTGATAACTGATCCTTTTATGAATAGAAGTGCAAAGAAGTCAATATTACTTGGCGTGCCTCATAATTCAACTCACATTGATTTGATGGACAAGACGGGGATTAAAGTCAGCAGTTTTATGCCAAATTTAATCCCAATGGATTATGATTTAAAAATTGTAAGGAGCAGAATTAATGAATCAATTGAAAAATTTGGAACACAGGAAAACAAAGAGATAATACAGCCAATACAGGTAAACCAGGAACACTTATACCTGGCCACCTTTTTGGATCGTTATCTGAGAGCAAGGGGTATATTTCCCGAGGTAGAAAAAAAATTAAACACCATTAGACCTGACCTTTTTTTCTTCTATAAAAATATCCCGTTTGTATGTGAAATTGAAGTATCTGACCTCAAAAATATAAGAAGAGTGATTGAGAAAGTAATCAATTACAAGGACTATGAACTTATATTCTTGACTCCTAGGGATATGTCCTCACCGCTCAGAGATATGATTTCCGATGTCGGTAAAAATCAGTCATTTTTGAATTCTGATACTAACGGAGTATTAGGTAAAAGTGCATTGATAGGTATTAAAAAGATACTGATAATAGAAGAGAGGAGCGGTATCCTATTTGCGAGGGTGGACAGGAAATTGATAAGATTTTCAACACAGAAATTAGGAAAAGTTCATACATTCGATGCTTAGGCAGCATTTTACTGATCCCACAACTGTTGCAAAGCTTTCCATTTATTAATAAAAGGAATATATTTATACCGCTCTTTTCATGTAATTCATATGGAAATACAAGAGGTAAATGAGAACAATTTTTACGAAAAGACCTATCGTTTTGTCAAAAAGCACAATGCAATCGATAATGCATTCATTAATCGGTTCGCTAAAGGTGATGTGACTGAAGAGGAATTCATCAATTTTTCCATTGAGTTTTACCACTTTACAAGAGAGTGGCCCGCAATTCTCGGCACGCTCCTGGTAAATACCCCTAACGAAGAGGATGCAGCCAATCTGACAACAATCCTCGTTTCAGAGCTGGGAGATATGGATCCTTCAAAGAGGCATGAGTTGTTATATCGTAAGTATCTCAGAAGTATAGGATTAGAACCTTCTGATTTGGTCAAAAGGAGACAATTGCCAACAACTAAGGCTTGGCTTGACGGAATGCGTTCGTATTTTTCATCAGATTATTATGAAGCATTAGGAGCAGAATTTGGTCTTGAAAATATGGCAATACCAATGTGGGACAAAATTCTGGCAGGATTCAAAGTAATCAAGAATAAGTATCCCAAGTACAAGAATGCCGATATTGAATACTTTACATTTCACAGAGAGTTGGAAGAGCACCATGAAGAAGCAATGGAAGATGTCCTGGGAACACATAAGAAGGATCCAAAGGCAAGGGAAAACTTTTTCAAGGGTGCAGAAGGAATTTTAACGTTGGAGAATAAATTCTGGCTTGGTCTGGGAACCAAATCCAATTAAATTTTTATCGTCAAAAGTCATTATCAAAACATGGTTTATTTTTTGCGCCATGGCGAGACCCTCTGGAATAAGACAGAAAAATGGCAGGGGATTTCTGATATTGATCTTAGCAACAAGGGAATTCTTCAAGCTCAAGAAGTTGCCCATAATTTAAGTAAAGTGAAGTTAACCAAGATATTTTCGAGTGACCTCAAAAGGGCATCCAAGACTGCAGAAATTATTTCAGAGTTATTTCAACTGGAAGTTTTAACGGATATCAGATTAAGGGAGAGAAATTTAGGACAATTTGAGGGACTAACTACCTCTGAGATTTCCAAACTTTTTAAAAGGCAACTTGATATTTTAGATATTGTCTCCATGGATTTTCCAGAATTTGGAGTTGAACCTCTAGAATCAGAGTTTTCAAGAGCAAGGGATTTTATAGAAGATTTAAAAGCATTTGGAAGCGATGACATTCTTGTTGTATCACATGGTATAACAATCGCCATAATGGTCAGCATTTTAACTGGAAATGATTTTAGAAGCAGAAAAATTGGTAACTGCGAAATTATTGAGGTGAATCTGAATTAAATTTGTGCTCCGATCACCATAAAAACAATAGTCAGAAAGGCAAATAATAATTCAAAGTATGTCCATTTTAACAGGGAAGGATAAAGTTCTTTCGTCATACCCTTAACCATTCTCATTACTTTCCCTTCATTGATATAAACATAAGAAATAACAGCAAATATTATGCCAACTGAAAGGAAAATGCCAGCCATAGAATCAAAATTAAACGATGATCCAAGGCTTTTAATCGTTGCAGCAAGGATTATTCCCATTACAATTGCCAATCCACCAAGTGCCCTTATCCCTATACCTGAAACTCTTAACCTGATCGCGTGTGCATCATCTGGAATTGAACCGTAGGCTCTAACAGCACTTAAGAACCAAACAATCATAATGATCCAGAGAACCCCTAAAACTCCATGAAGAGTTTCTAAACTTTTATATAGAAAGTCCATGATAAAAGATTGATCTAATTTATATAAGATTATCTGGCGAAATATTACCTTTTTACAATTTCATTAAATATTCTAGCAATATTGGGTGATATGAAATACAGTAAGGAAGACAGCTATATTGTGGTGAAGTTAGACAGGGGAGATGATATTATGGCTTCATTATCCGATCTTGTTAAAAAAGAATCCGTTTCAAATGGATACATAGTATCAGGGTTGGGGGCCGCAACAAATGTTCAAATTGGGGCTCTCGTAAACAAAACTTACGTAAACCACACCTTTGAAGAAAGGCAGGAAATACTTTCCTTCAACGGCACCATCACCGAAGGTGATCCTTCCATGCATATTCACATTGTTCTGGCGGGAGAAAACAAAAATGCCGTAGGGGGACATTTATTTAAGGGAACTGCAGATCCCTTAATGGAAGTTATAATACTCAGATTCAAGAAACTCAGGATGACGAGAAAACTAGAAGAATACAGCGGATTGAAGGAACTCAGTTTTCTCTGATTAATTCCCTTACCAGATCTAATTGCCAATCCTCCGGAGATTTCAATTTTGATGAAATATAATCATAATCATTCTCAGTCACTCCATAATCGCTGAGTTTCTTTCGTAAGTTAAGAGTTTCAAGCAATTCATTCAAAAGGAACACAGCATTTTCTGGTTTTTCTAATTTTAAGTCTCTTCCAGTAATGGAAGATGCTATTTCTTTCATATCCTGTGGAAATATCTTTGCATAATATTTCATGGTAATCGGTAATGTAATGCAAGAAGTAACGCCATGAGGAATGTTAAATTTTGCTCCGATTATCTTGCCTATCTGGTGGCTTATCCCCATCGGAGAGTCAAAAACCTGAAAATATGAATACCATTCCCCAATCTGGCAGTGAAAGTGCGCTCCCACGTCATTTTTTCCAATATTCTTGAATAATAACTCAATACCACGTAATGCAGCATGTCTTCCTATTTCAGAAATGTTCGGTTGAATTATTGTCTCCACACAGTGATCTATTGACCTGATTCCAGAGCTGTTCCAGAGAAACTCTGGAGTTTCCATTGTGGCAGATGGGTCCAGGAAAATTGCTGACACTGTAAGTTTCTTATCTCTTATTCCCTGCTTTTCACCTTCATTGGTGAAACCCGCAATGTGGGAAAATTCCGCAGCAGATAATGTAGTTGGTATTGCAATTTGCTTTACATCAGTTCCATGATAGTACCTTATTGCCTTTCCCGAATCAATCACACTTCCTCCACCGTAGGTTATAATCCCATCGCACCCCTTAGAACTGATGATATCAACTGCCCTCTCAATTTCGCTTAGAGGTGAATGTTGTGTAACATTGCTTATGACAGTATAATTAATTTTCAATTTTCCAAGAAAATCCAAAAAGCTTTTGCTTGCGGATACTGAGCTGCTTGTTAGAATCAGTGGATTTGCGATTTTATATTCTTCAAGAAGATCATTTATCTGATTTATTGACCCATTTCCGTAAATAACTCTGTCTATTGGAAGATAGTTGAATACACCAGTCAATTGTACCACGACATTGGGTATTCTTTATCTTCTATACTCTTTCCAAGATGAGTAAGCCATAAATGGTCGTAGGTTTCTATCATTACTGCCACTTCGTCCGTCGCGCTCTTTCCTATTGCTTCTTCAACTGCACCAGGCTGTGGGCCATGAACTATCCCTCTTACATGTAATGTAACAGATCCCGGCTCTATACCTTTTCTGCTCATAAAATTTCCAGACGAATAAAACAAAAACTCGTCCACGTCTATGTTATTATGGTAATAAGAGATTGGAATACTCCTTTCGTGAAAATCAAATTTTCTTGGCAGAAATGTTGCCACCATCATTGATTTAGACGAAAAAGTTTCGTGAACCGGTGGGGGTTGATGCAATTTTCCTACTATCGGAGCCATATTCTCAACATTAATTGTGAATGGGTAAAGATAACCATCCCAGCCTTCAACGTCAAGTGGACTAAAATCATGTTCCTCCTCCACTATTACATCTTCAAATTCAACACTTACCCAGTACTGTCCCTTAATGTTTTCAGGAGCTTTAAGCTCCGGAACCTGGATATCCCTGCTATAATATGGTGTCCCTTCCTTTAATTGGCCATACTTATTCAGATATCTTTTAGGAATTTCCAGATTGTCCAGTGTTTGTAATATCAAAAAGTAACATTCTTCCGTATACTCTAGTCTGAAAGTTAGTCCCTTCGGAGCATATATATAATCTCCCTTTTCGAATTTCAGTTCGCCCAATGGTGAAATGAGGTTTCCTGAGCCCTGATGAACATAGAACAACATTTCATAGATAGCATTCCTGTAGAATCTGTTTTTATTAGATTCTTCAGGTTTGAATATCTGCACTTTCACCCTATCATTCTTCATTATGGTCTGTTTTCCGGTCAGAAGATCACCTTTTCTCTTCAATAAATTGGTTTTAAGATGTCTGTGGCTGAAAGACGTCTCATCTTTTTCCTCTTCATTTTTCCTTATTTCTTTAAAGGACTTCACTCTCGTTGGCTCGTTTAAGTGATAGAGCAAGGAATATGCACCCTCAAAACTTTCTTCACCAAACAGTTCTTCTCTTCTTAACCCGCTCTCCTTATCGTACGTATGCCTAAATTCAGGCAGCCTTCCCTGCTTCACATAATATACCAATTAAATCACCCGATTGCTTAAAGTACCCAACACGCTTGAACTTATTTCAACAAGGTCACCAATTTCCAGCCATCTTTTATTCGCGTCGCCCTTTTCAAATATACACCCTCCTGGAAGTGTGCCTGTCATGAGAATATCTCCTGCCTTTAGAGCAGTTCCCAGAGAGGCATATTCAATTATCTTTGGAATGCTAAAATAGATATCATTTAAATTTGATCTTGAAAACTCCTTGCCATTAATATACGAGGAAATTTCAATATCATATGACCTCCCATCCCACAATTGGTTAAGTTCATCCTTTGTTGTAATAAAGGGACCAATGCTCGTTGCAAAGTCCTTTGACTTAGACGGCCCAAGATTCAATTTTGACTCGGCCGCCCAGAGGTCTCTTGCACTCCAGTCATTCATCAGCGTTAACCCAAATACATAATCCATTGCATTTTCCATTTTGATTTCATAGCCACTCTTTCCAATTATTATCCCCACTTCAACTTCTAAGTCTAATTTTTCTGTAAAATTGGGTTTCTTCATATTCTGTTCGCTTGGAATCAGTGCCTCTTTGTTTGAATAATAGTACACTGGAACATTATACCACTCATTTAACATGGTTAGTCCCCGGTTATTTCTTGAATTCCTGACGTGCTCTTCAAAGGCGTAAAAATCTCGTACTTGATTTACCCTTTTTATAGGTATATCGAGAGTAAATTGCCCCGTGACTTGATTCATCCTCTTTTTTTCGAAGTTTTCAGTTAATTCTCTGAGGTCTCTATCAAAAAAATCCCCTTCCCTGATGAAGTTAGAGGCGTCATAATATTTGCCATTTTCATATACAAATGGGATCTTGCTCTGTCCTTTGGAAAGAAAACCTGTTTTCATAATATATCTCTAAAGATTGCCTCTTCTTGCCTGGTCCTGTTCAATTGACTGGAATAATGCTTTGAAATTTCCTTTGCCAAAGGATGTCGCTCCCTTTCTCTGTATGATTTCATAAAAGAAAGTAGGTCTATCGGATGTTGGTTTAGTAAATATTTGAAGCAGGTAGCCATCGTCGTCTCTATCCACCAATATTTCTAAATCTTGCAGCACGCTCAGATCCTCGTCTATCTCTCCAACTCTTTCAACCATGTCTCTGTAATAGGAATCTGGCGCTTTCTGGAACTCAATCCCCCTCTTTCTCATATTTCCTACAGTCTTTATTATGTCATCTGTATGAAGTGCAATATGCTGTACACCTGGCATATGATAATAATCAAGATATTCCTGAATTTGCGATTTCTTTTTACCCGGTGCTGGTTCATTTATGGGAAATACAATTTTTCTGTTGTTATACTGTACAACCTTGGATCTCAGTGAAGAATACTCAGTGCTGATGTCCTTGTCGTCAAAACTTATTAGTGGTTCAAAGCCCATTCCTTCAACGTAAAAGTCTACCCAGTTTTGCATCTTCTTTTCTTCTACATTTCCAACAATGTGATCAAATCTTGTTACTCCCATTGATGGAGATTCCAATTCCTCAACTGGAATGAAGTTCGGTGGTAGGTTTCCTTCATATTCACTGTAATCATTTAATGAATGCAAAGTTTCACCGTAAGTTTGTGCAACAGATTTTTCTATTCTTCCATCCTCAGTTTTAATGATAGTGGGAGAAGACACCTTTACAACCTTTCTTTCCTTCAATTCATTTAGTGCATCATCAAGATTGTTAACAGTTATAGCTATATCCTTCACCCCATCACCATGTAAGGTTACTTGTTTAGCTATCTCACTGTAGGGATTAAGCGAATTAGTTATCATTACTTTGACTTTACCTTGCTGCATAAGGTATGAAACTCTGTCTCTTACACCCGTTTCTGGCCCAGAATATCCAAGTATTTTAAATCCCAACCCGTATTTATGGTAATAAGCCCACTGTTTCGCTGAACCAACATAGAACTCTACATAATCAACTCGGTCCAGTGCCTTTGAAGTCATAATATATGATTCAAAGTAAACTATAATAACATTCCTAATGAATTTAAGCCAATGATAGACTGTGTCAGTGTAACAATCAGTTAGATAAAAATTAATTATATTCAAATACAAATAAAAAACTTTATTTTTATGTCGTAAATTTTTTTATCCAGAAGTAAAATTGTGAGATCCAGAATTAAAACAAACAACACAAAAGAAATCGATTTTCCCTATAATTTTTGATTTTTGGTCGTCGTTAGGAGTTTGAGGGAGGCAATAAAACCCTTACATATTTGCATGTGGATACATGGACTCCTCTCAACAAAATATCCTTGTGCACTCGTGGCATGGATGTTTGTCCAACCCTATAATATGGGAAGTCAGTTCCCTGAGAAGGAAGTCGATTAAAATGTAATGTTCGAAGGAACACATCGGTTTCAGAGATATGTTTCTCTGGGAAGGGAATGTCAACTGGTCAACAGTTGCAGTTAGTTGGAACCATACATAAGGGCATTGCAGAGACCAACAGAAAGCTCCAGTCCTTAGGACGGAGTAGTTGATAAAAACAAATTAACATCACCTGCTGATAGAAAATATTTATATACTGTCTAAATGTCATAGCCGGTATGAAAGAGGTAGTTAGCAAGGATAAAGCAGTATCTCCTATTATAGCAACTATTTTGTTGATAGCAATTACTGTTGTTCTAGCTGCGACTTTAATCTCAATATTATCAAGCTTCACCAACTCTACCCACATAGAAGACATAAATTCGTCACTATCCTTAAGTCCGGCAATGAAAACTGCAACAGGCACATCCTATGACCTCAACATAACGTCAACCAGTACTTCTCCCCCCCTCAGTCAAATAACCATTGAAATCTTCAATGGAAGTAAGGTTCTCTACGATGGACCTATCAAGAATGGATTGACAGGATCAGTAACATTTAATTTAGGTACTAACACTACATTCAAGGCTGGCGATGTAATCGAAATATCAATTCAAGGCAAAGAATTAATTTCCACAGTGGACCTGATTTATGCTTCAACCGAATTTTCGACAGTTACTCCTCTCTAATATTCATTTCCGCAATAAATCCAAGCACTTCATCAATATTTTTTCTATCTAAAACACAAGCTGAGGAATTACAAAGGGAAAAGACTCCGGCAGTGTGTTCATTATCTTGAAGATAATACTCAATCCTGACGTCTGAGTCTGAAAACATCTTTCTCATTTTTTCAACGGTATTTTTTCCCTGAAAGTTTCCCTTTAAAACAAAGGAATTTTTTCTCATTAAAATCGTCTCCATTTTAAACGCAAAAAAAGATGGATACTTTTTAACATTATCTTCAACCTCAGGAGTAGTTAAGGGCAAAGGGTCGGCAAAATTTCCTGTAAGATTCTCTAAAAACTCAGCTCTCTCAAAAGCAGAAAATTGTGAAGGCATTGACGAATCTTCCTGCGATTCGAATGTTCCCACGAATGAACTCGATCCAGTTTTCCTGTAATTTTCTATTTCTTTTTTAAGTATTATTCTTGCTGTATCCATTATCTTCTCCGCTTCTTCAATTGGTAGTTGTTGTCCGGTGATCATTCCATATTGGAACATTCCTAACGCAATGAATGCGTAATCCGAAAAAAAGCCAGGAACGTATTTTCCATCATTGTACTTTATATGAATAACCTTACCATCGCTAACCAAATTATTTCTAAGGTACTCGAAGAGGTCAGAGAAATCATCATAAATTGACTCGTCCTGTGTCATTGAGTACGCTGAACTCAACTGATAAAGTAAATACCCATTCAGGTCGCCACAGATCTTTGTATCGATGGAAGGGGGGTTTCTCTTTTCCCTTAACATTTTTAAGTCACTGAGGTTTTTTCTTAATTCACTGGTCAGGATTTTGTCAAAATCATGTAAAAAATGTTCCACATTCTTATTTTCGTTATTCATATACAGAATGTTTTCTCCGTTGGAAATTCCCTTAACGCTGTCTAGAAAATTTCCCTCTTCCATTATATTCATAATATTCAAAAAATTAGAGGATTCACTTCCCAAAGCATTGGCTAATTCCGAATATTTCCAGACGTAATATTTTCCTTCTACTCCATCAGAATCCGCATCTATGGCTGTAAAATACCCGCCTTTTGGATCTTTGAAATTGTCCCTGATAAATCCAAGTAAATCTCGTAAAGTTTCCCTGTACACATTCTTACCGGTAATTGAGAATCCTTTAGCCAGTGCTCCAACGAGACCAGCCTGATCATAGAGCATTTTCTCGAAGTGGGGTATTTTCCATCCCGGGTCAGTAGCATATCGATGAAGTCCCGATGAAATATGGTCATAAATTCCACCCATTCTCATGGCACCTAAAGTAAGTTCCATCATTTTGAGTGTCTCACTCTTATTATTGTTCTCAAAGAATGTTCCCAGAAATGATAGGATGTGAGGTGAAGGAAATTTCATGGAATGACCAAATCCTCCGTAGGTTTTATCAAAACTTTTTGATAATTGAGATAGGGCCATATCTGGCTGGATGGAAGTATCGCTTTGAATCATCTTGAGTGGTTTCTTATCCTTCGCATCTCCTTTAAAATCCAGAGCTTTCTTAACAATCTCATCAGGATTATCAATCCAAAGCTGATCTATGCTTTCTAAAAGTTCTATGATCCCCATTGAACCGTATCTGGAAGTTCTCGGAATATAAGTGAATGAAAAAACCGGTAAACCATCCGGTGTGAGTATCACGTTAAGTGGCCATCCTGCAGATCCGGTGGTTCTGTTCGAGAAATCAATAAATACAGAATCAATATCTGGCCGTTCTTCCCGATCTACCTTGATTGATACAAATCTCTGATTCATGAATTTTCCAACATCTGACTGGCTGAAGCTTTCCATTTCCATTACATGACACCAGTGACACGTTGAATATCCTATGCTCAGGAAGATCAGTCTGTTCTCTTTCTTGGCTTTATTAAATGCATCTTGACCCCATGGATACCAATCCACTGGGTTAAATAAATGCTGTAAAAGATAAGGACTGTTTTCAGAAGAAAGATGATTTTTTATTCCCTGATTCATAGCTTCCTTATCTAAAACTATTATTATTATTCATGCATTTCGCAGGCATGAGTAAAATTGCCATTTTGGTAAGGCACGGAGAAAGCGAAGCAAACGTCAAAAATATAGCATCAGAAGACACTGAAGTTTTTCCACTTACTGAAAAGGGAAAGGACCAAGCATACAAAACGGGATTGGAATTAAAATTTCTCAAAGGTTCATTTGATCAAATATTTAGCAGTCCAGTTTTAAGAGCAAGGGAAACCGCGCACGAATTTCTTAGGGGAGTTGATGCGGAAAAGCAAATCAAGGTATTAGAATATTTAAAAGAAACGAGCTTGGGTAAATTCAACAATGGTCACGCCAGTAAATTACCAACTCTTCACAAAGAAGAATTTGGGATTGAGTCGTTTTTAAGAAATGGCGAAAGGATGAGTCTTGCAATAAAAGACAGGAATGGACTAAACGTTTACTTTTCACACATGATCCCTATCAAAGCTGTTGTATGCAAATATTTAAGAATGGAAGAGGAGGAAGCGGAAGGAATTCACATTAAAAATGCTTCGTTCAGTATTATTAATGTTGAAAGTGAAGAAGTGATGTCCATAGGAAGCACTAAGCTGTCCGATAATTTAAGGAAAAGGCTTGTATCATTAACTTCTAAAAAAGCCGATCAGTGATAAAAGCACCAGAGCAACCCCTGACAGAAGAAGCGTATATTCTAAATCAGGGAATGCCAGATAAAAGGACAAAGTCCCAGCCAGTAGTGCTCCTAACCCGTTTCCAGAATATTGAAGTGTGAAATATTTTCCCAGGGAAGGATTCCTTTTTTCATAGCCAAGTGAAGAGAATAGGGTTGGAACAGCGGCGATTTCATAAATGGTAAGACCAGAAATGAACGGGACGAGGACAATTGCAGCTAGGTAAATATTTGGGGAAACCATAATGAAAAGGAAAAAGAGCACTAAACCGATGAGAATCAAAAAAACGGACAATCTTAAAAGATGTATTTTAAAAATTCTTGAAAAGATTTCAGAAATTGTAACACCTATGACTCCAGAAATTAAAACTGAGAAAAATATTATCAAACCATAATTGAAAAGGCCATAGATACTAAAATAAATGTTTTGAAGAGTAAAAAATATTATAAATGTGGCGGTTGCAAGACAGAAGGAGGACAAAAATATTATTTTTTTCGTTTCAACGTTTTCAATAATTGGATAGTGTAATGTGTTTTCATCAAGTCCTTCCCTGATGGAGAATACTATAACCATCGCCAAAATTCCAAGTATAGTCGAAACCAGGAAGAAATTTCTGATACCTATAAACATACCGATCAATGGAGCGAACCCTATTCCTCCAAGAAAGGCAAATCCAATTCCAATACCTGTAATCACCATTGCGGTATTTTTCCTATCAGGTGGTACAGACTCAATGGCTAGGGATGTGATTGGTGAACTAATGGCACCCAATCCTGTGATAAAACGTGAAATTATCAACGTGTAAATATCAGTCGAGATAAAGCTTAGATAGTTTCCAATTACAAAAAAGGACAGTCCTATATAGAGGTAATTTTTAGTTCCAGTTTTCTTTGAGAAAAAAGTACTTGGAATCTGCATAGCAGACATTGCTATTTCATAACTTCCAAGTGCAAGCCCATCCAGAATCAAATTGGAAGATAATGTTCTTGCATAAACAACAATTAAGGGAAGCATAAAAAAAACACCCGTTAATCTTAAGAAATGAATTAAAGAAAGTTTTCCCAATTTTCTTCTGGAGTCTTTGGACAGTTTAGTTCTGTTCATTCTTTTGCGCACTTTTTTGTTGATTCACTGACTATTTGAGCTACATACAATAGAAAGTTTTCATCATCTTCTGAAAATGCAGATTTAAAATCTGAGTCAATGTCAATTTCTCCAGTCAATTTATTTTCAAAGCTTATTGGAACTACCAATTCTGAATTCGTTTCGATAGAACAGGCCAGATACTCAGTGTTACTCTTTACATCAGACTCATTAATTACAGAACCTTTTACTATTGCCTGTCCGCAAAGGCCCTCACCAATCGGAATCTGAATGTGCTCAGTAGGTCTTCCAACAAAGGTTTCTAGTCTCAATTCATTTTCTTCAAGGATATAGATACCAACCCAGTTGTATTTTTCATTTTTTTCTTTCAGATAGTCGCATACTAGTTTCAAAAATTCATGAGGATCACTTTTATCCATCGATCTGATCTGATTAAGTTGAAAGGTAAAATTATCTTCCATATTCCGGGATAGTTCAAGTGAATAATAATTTAGCCTTAAGATTCCAAATTAACCAAATCAGTATATTTTTAATCACAAACTTTCTGTTTTTTTCTGAAAAACAAATTGAATTAACTTGTATCAATCCTGAATCCCATCCAAGTTTAACCTATGAATATTTTAAAACGACAGCTGTTGCATTGTCCCTGCCTCCATCTTTCATTGCTATGTTAACCAACTTCTCTGCGTGGGTTTGAGAACTTAACTTTTCATTTAGCACATTGTTTATTTGATTCATCGGTATAGAATCCGTAATTCCATCACTCATCAATGTCAAAATATCCCCTTTCCTTAGATATAATGTGCCGGTGTCCAAGGAAAATAAGCCATCCACTCCCAAACAAGAAGTCAGTCTTCCCGTGAATTCGTCTCTTTGATATTTGGTTATTTGTTCCGTTCTTGTTCTTTTTAAAATCAGTGTACTATCTCCCAAAGATGCATAAACTAGATAATTCATAACGCTAACAAAACCTACAAAAGTTGTGGCCATTCCAAGTTTCTCCCCTTTCGCAAGCTCCATCAACTTGGAATTTATTGTTTTAAGAATGTATGTAATCTCAGTTTCTAAGTTGTCCAATCTTTCGTGGTTCAATATATAATTGAGTGCGC
>JAJZXP010000366.1 GCA_021806345.1 Thermoplasmata archaeon
GGGAGTATTACTTATTTATGTTGGTTCTAGAACCAGATGAAAATGAATTGCTGCAGGAAGAATCTGTTATGATACAGAATGAAGCCAGAATTGAAGATGGCATAGTCCATATAACTAACAGGAGGATTGTTTATGAAAAGAAAGCAATTAAAAGGCTCCGGAGGGCTGAACCCGCAAAACTGTACATTGAAATACCAATGTATGAAATTCTTAATGTTTCGTCAGCCGTTCCAAAGATGAGTCTTCTCACTAAAAAGAAATTAAGCGTCGAGTTTAGAGATAAAGGAGATATCAAGATGGTTGAGTTTGAATTGAAACGCCCTGACAGCATCGTTGAAACAATTAAAAATTGGGCCACTACATCCAAGAGAATTCATGAAACACAACTTAAGGAAGAGGATCAGGAAAAATATCGCAGAGAACTTGAAATGGCAAAAGCAAAGGCAAATAAAAGCAACATAAACATGATAAATCTTGGAAACTCCAAAGGTTCTGGAGGGGATAAGGTAGAAAATACAGACACAGGAAAGAATTTGCCTAAACCTACAGAAGTTGTTGAATCTTGCCCAGAATGTGGAGCTTACATGCCAGAAGACAGTAAATATTGTCCACAATGCGGTTTTAAAATATCATGATGGTTTACTATCAATTAAATTCTTTATTAGGACACTTCCAAGAATTGCTATTGTCAGTAGTGCAAGAACATCAATCAACATGTTTGGAACTAGGAATAGGAGTATAATTATAAGCAAGATAAAACCGCTTACGGGCTCTTTCTTATAAAACATGTACAGACTGTTTGGTAGTTCTATAAGATTGCTCACATATCCCTTTTTGTTGTAAATGCTTATGATCACTGATATCAACGCAGATGCAAAGAAAAGTGGATCTACTAAATCCGATCCTATAAATGGAATTATTGAAAAAAGTACGTAGATTATGCTTATAAAAATTGAGACTAATATTATGGTAAAAATAGCTGAAACAGTGTCAGATAAAGTTGTTGAAACTGAAAATTCATTGTTCTCAATCTGGTCTGAAGATGCATAAGATTGCCAGTAAATAGCAAAAATAATGAAGAAAAACATCAACTCTGTTGTTATGAAAAAATAAACATATGAATCAAGCATCAGGGCAACTGGAGAGAGCTGTTTTATGATTAAAAAATTTGCAATTGATATTATCACGTCAAAGATGTATGTTAATATATAGCCAATAATAATGCCAAAAATAAAGGGCAATATTATTCTCGGATTCTTCATTATGAGATTTAAAGAAGAATCAAGAGATGCACTCTCGTCAGACATTACTGCTTGATGTTTATAAGGGATATATAAATTTCTAATACGGAAGTTTTTACATTCGTATAATATACCACACTGGTAAAGGAATTATCAACGAAATAAACTCATTGTTTTATTATTATATTTGATAAATTTTTAAGAACCGTATCTGCGATGCTATGTGAACATATAAGTAGAATTTCTCTGTCAAGCCTGTAAATTCTCTCAATTTTTATATTCTGGATAGAGAGATATTCTACGACAGTAAATGTTATGCCTGGCACATCTGAGCCATATTCTGGCAACATGATTCTAATGCATGCCATATTTCCAATCTCTTCATCCTGAACGATAAATCTGAACTTATTTTTGTATTTGTAAGCAAATAGAAATTCTAATGGAGTATCAGGAAAATGATCAAGTTCGATTTCCGTGTATCTATATTCTAGAGAGATATTAGATTCTTTCAGGATTTTGGACTGTCTTTCCCAGGATCCTGCATATATTTTCATTTCAGAAAGAATTTTTACAAGTGTGTTGATTTTTACATCCCTGACACAAGCATCATCAACAGTTGGTTTAATGGCCTTTGCGAGACTTGTAAAATTTACAAATCCACTCCTCATTGCAATAGAATAAAGTGGATTATTTTCAATAACCTTCTCTACAACATCCTTTATCTTATTCACACTGTAGCATACCTATTATTTATTTAACATATGCGAGGTGGAATTATTCTTTCGCAAGAAAAAGGATGATAGCGAAGGAAATACATATTATTTTAAGGACATCATGCTTTCTGATGCCCTACAGAAGTGAACAGGTTGGAACGCATATTACTTCATGCGTGCCTGAAACCGTAACGTCAGATGGCTTATCCGGAAGAACAGAGTACCTTAAGCAGATGGAATACAGGTATGTGGATTTCAACCAGCAACCTTTAAGGAGAAAATTCCCTGCGAAAGATGTTAGAAGAAATTACAAACGCGTATCCTTGACCAGTTCATGGAATCAGAACCGATTAAAAATGTTATATAAGGTCACAAATCTCTTTTATGAAGTATATTTATAAATTCATTGTTCAGATGCTTTTAGAAGATCAGAAAATATTCTTTCTACCCCCTCAATTCCCACTGAAAGCCTCATAGTATTGTCCGAAATTCCAACTCTTTTTCTATCATTCTCAGACAAGTTACGATGAGACATTGTGGTAGGATGTGATATAAGAGAATTTACACTTCCAAAAGTGTTGGCAGGTTTGACCAGTTCAAGTTTTTTCATGAATTTACCAGGTTCATTGGATCGTTTTGATAATTCAAAAGTGACAATTCCTGAACCGCCAACTAAATTTTTTGCTGCCGCTTCCCAATCAGTATGATTTTTATTCGCAGGATATAGAATATTTTGCGAAAATTTTGCATCTTCTAGCATTTCTGAAATCAACTTAGCATTATTGTTAATCTTTTCCATTCTAAGGCCCAATGTTTTCAACCCTCTAATGGCAAGAAAAGCAGTATTTGGATCAAGGGATGTTCCAAGAGTTCTTCTCGTGGCGTCTATTTTATTTATAATATCACTATGACCTGAGATTGATCCCCCTATCAGATCATTATGCCCTGACATAAATTTTGAAAGACTGTGAATTACAACATCTGCCCCATGGTTCAGTGGCTCAGCGTTGAAAGGCGTTGCCAGGGTGGAGTCCACTATTAGCATTCCACCCTTTTCATGAACTATTTCAGCGATTAATTCAATGTCATACACCCTGAGCATGGGATTTGAAATCCCTTCAAGAAATACTATCTGGTT
>JAJZXP010000050.1 GCA_021806345.1 Thermoplasmata archaeon
AGTGATCATGATCCCCATTGCAATTATGGGTGAATATCTATAGATTAAGCCAGTTCCCTGAGTAAAAGTCCTTTCTTTTCTCAGATATTTTGCTAAATCATAATAGGGTTGGAATATACTGGGTCCCCTTCTGAACTCTGTCTTTGCCTTCAAATTCTCATATATTCCTGCAATGAGAGGAGAGAGTAATAGCACTCCAAAAAGTTGAATTGCAGTTTCCTCAATTAGTCCGAACAAGTCTTAACGTCACCTATTACTGTATGGTAGACGTTATCAGCCGGGAGGCACTTAAGGCTAACGTCATAGCCTTTTGATTTGGATTATTCTGTTACTGATTCACCAGTAAATTCAGCTTCCTTTTCTGCCCTGTGTCTCTTTTTTATAACATATCTCGTGGTGTATCCAGTTATTTGATTAAAGTCCTTTTTTGACGAACTGGTAATTACGTTTTTTAGTAGTTCTTTATTTTTGTGAAAGTCTTCTGTAAACAGATCAGGATTTGTTGTGACAAGATCTACAGCTATTTTTTTGACATATTGTGGTCTGATGCTTCCCATCGGCTTGGTATTGAAATGTGTTTAATAATATTAACGCTTGAAATGCGGGTATTTCTATTTTCAATCTGATAATGGTGAATTACAAAAGATACATACAGGAAAGGCACAGATTTTGCCATCTGAATGAATCACAATGATTGTAAGGTATAAAATGACCAAGAAATATTCCAAATGGAGAATGTTAAAATATCCTATTATATTCAGAAAGACTGATGGTTAGCTTTCTAGACAGTGACGAGTTTATTCGGTGGATGTCTAACGCAAAGTCAACCTTAAGGTCTGCTACAAATGATAAGGAAGCCGGATTCTATAGTTGGGCATGCTTCAAAGCACAGCAGTCTGCAGAATATTCAGCTAAAGCCTTTTTAAGAGGAATAGGTAATGACTCCTTCGGTCATTCTGTGTCATTACTGTTAAAAAAGGGGGGTTTCCAAGAACAATTGGTAAATTTGGCGAAAACAGTGGATAAATATTACATCCTCATTAGAGATACTGATACGTGGCCTGAAGGTACACCAGAAGATTATTATACTCTTGAGAATGCGAATGAGGCCATAATGTGTTCAGAATTAATAATTAAGGGGGTTAATGAAAAATGGAAATTGCTGAACGTAGATTAGCTGAAAAAAACAGAACGATTAATGAAGCGTCAGAATTCTCAAAACAACTGAAGCAGGAGTGTACCGTGGTTTTAATTGGTTCCTATGCAAGGGGAGACTTTAACCTATGGAGTGATATTGACCTACTGGTTGTGGGAAATTTTAAAAATGCGAATCCTGTTGAGAGGTTTAAAGAGATTGACTTTCCTCCGGGATATGAATTAATTCTCCTAAAACCTGAAGAGTTTGAGAAAATGAAAAGAAAGAATAATAAATTTATTGCTGACACTTACAATGAGGGTGTAGTTTTACGAGATGATTTTAAGCTTTTTTAGTGACCTTCCCGGGAAAGTCAACCAGCTAATAATTGCTGTTTGATGATTTCACGACCAATGCGTGATGAAGACCGGTAATGACTTTTAGACCCTTTCGTTAGGGTAATTGACACTTGCCTCCACTCTAAAATGGGATGAATGATTTTAGATTAATAATCACACAGGGTGGAATTCTATTAGACTCACTTGTTACATAACCCTTAACAACAGATCAACAATAACCAAGTATGGTAGACAGGGAGTTAGCCCTAAGAGTTAAAAGTCTCATGCCAGACAGGGAAAGGGATACAGATAGGACTAAACCTGTGTCAATGTGGAATGAACTTGATAGGTTGAGGGGTCTTCCAGAAAAAACCTCAGTTGTTATATTTAGGACGCGGGGATGCTCATGGTATGATTTCACTTCCTGTTCCATGTGTGGATATTTTAATGACGTAAATACGAATGTTAATTCTGATGACCTAAAATCCCAGATAGACAGGGCTTACGACTTTATGGAATCCACGAGTATATTAAAGGTTTTCACCTCCGGAAGCTTCCTGGATAGAAGGGAAATTCCAAGGGAGGTTTTTGAATACTTCTTTAAGAAAATA
Organism: Thermoplasmata archaeon; assembly: GCA_021806345.1. The sequence goes on from JAJZXP010000050.1 coordinate 2,085, forward strand.
GGGGATAAGGTTGACAAGTTACTGATTGAATCAAGAACAGAATATGTAACTGAAGAAACATTGAGAGAAATTAAAAATTTCGGAATTGATACAAGAATCGCGATAGGAGTCGAAAGTTCAAATGATGATGTGATTAGAAAAAGTGTTAATAAGGGATCCAGTTTTGCTAAATTTAAGAAGGCCGCTTCAACAGTTTCGAATCTAGGGCTGGAACTCAGATCATACCTTCTGCTAAAGCCCCCGTTTATGTCCGAAGAAGAAGCGGTATTTGATGCGATCAAGTCGGTTAAGGATTGTGCCCCATATTCAACTGATATCTCAATCAACCCAATGAACATACAGAGAAATACACTTGTTGAGAAACTCTGGAAAAATGGTGAATATAGGCCACCATGGCTGTTCAGCATAGCCAAAGTACTGCTTGAAACCAGACAGTCAGGAACGGAGGTTCTTTCCTACCCAACAGGAGGAGACAGAGATAGGGGAGCACACAATGATAAACAGGATCCTGAACTTCTGAAACTGATATTTAATTCGTCACTGAATCAGGATTTTAAGGAATTGGAAACGTATTATATGAAATCCGATTTGAAAAGTTATGAATTATTTCTGAAGATGGATAGGGGTCTTCCATCACAAATAAACATGGATGCGCTGATAAGAAAAATGTCCTCCGGGGCAGTGAAGATACAATGAAGATCGGTGGTCTCGGAGAGCGGGAAGTAATAAGGGAAATAATGAAATTTGGAAAAGTTAGCCAAAAGCCAGATGATTGCTCTATTCTTGACAGTGGAAGAAACTATTTACTGCTAACAACAGACTCTATTACGCCAGAAACTCACATACCAGCACTGGCAAGCGCGAAGGAAGCTGGAGAGTTTTTCGCTTCAATTAATTTGAGCGATATTGCTGCGATGGGGGGTATACCTAAGATCTTTATGGCTTCCTTTAATCTTGAAAAAAATATGGAAATTGAATATATAGGGGATTTTGTAAAAGGTA
>JAJZXP010000267.1 GCA_021806345.1 Thermoplasmata archaeon
GCGTTTAGTGGTATAAGTAGCTGTTCGTCTCCATGCCCAAATGGGGCACCGTAAAGTGATGGTTTGTTTGTATCATTGATAAATCTCTCAATTACCTCTTCTACCGACGGAGTTGGTTCATCCTTGTCCACGATGATCCTGAAATCACCGAAAACATAACCTGCAAAGTTGTTTATTCCGGCTAGTTTCATTGTGTAGAAATATCTGTCCACATCTCCTGAAGTTATGTTGGTGTCCTCCATGAAAAAGATCTTATTGTCTGTCGCAGGCATATAAGAGGTCCCAAATAAAGAGGCGGATACGGAAAGGTTTGTTCCTAATGAGAGCCCCTCGCATTTTCCTGGTATGATGTATTTTATAATTCTGTCCCTACTATTTGAATTTATTTCAGTTGTTTTTCCCTCAAGCAGATCAAGAAATAACTTGTATGAAGGCTTTGACATCTCCTGAAGATCGGAAGCCACCATTGGTCCATGGAACGTTACAATGTTTGTGTATTTTCCGATTGCCATATGAAGGGCAGTAATATCACTGTAACCGACAAAGATCTTGGGCCTCTCCCTTATTGCATCATAATCCAGGAGATTAAGTATGTGTATGCTTCCATAGCCACCTCTTGCATTGAATATTGCCTTAACATTGTCATCCTTGAATGCTGACATAAGCTCTTCTGCACGATCCTTAGCAGGAGCGGCCAGATCGTTTCTCTGCACAAGTTTCTTTATATTTTTTCCTACAGAAACTTTGAATCCCATCTTCCTCAGTCTGGATACCCCCTCTGAGAGCTGCTTTATGTCTGGCGCACTTGCGGGGGAAATAACTCTTATCTCGTCACCAATGTTCAGTTTAGGAGGTTTTATTCTTTCCACTTTTCTCACCCAATCCCGTTACATACAAAGATGCATTCAAAACTCGCTTCTGATAGTTCTCAAACTATTTTTGAAACATCTGACCAACTGGCTTCTGCCTGAACTGGAATTTTCTTGAACCAACAGCCTGAATTTCAAATGCCGGATGTGAAGTGCCCTTTCGGTTTTGACCTATGGCTTCTCGTGTTATATAAAAGGCAAGTTTTCCTGTTTTACTGCATTTTGAGTTGACTGAAATCATTATGTTTTATCAAGGCTGTTTTCTGTTTGTATGCTTTTACTTAAATGCTTTTTGCAGTAAGGGATTGCGAGGATTATATTTATCTTTGCCTTAAAACCACACTCTCCGCATGTTTTTCATTCCAAAATAGAATTGGCCTGTTTCTATCGTTGATTGAACTTATTGGTTATGGTTGGCAGCAGTGGATGCCATGGTTGTAGCAATCCCAGCATTGGGAAGTTTTGATTTATGCCATGATATTATGGCTTTTCTAAATATTCTACATCGCCTCCAATAATGAATCTGACAAAGTTTCTTCATAAAGATGGATATCAGGTTTGTGAGAAGACATTTGGTCCGTAATTGGACTTCATGCTGTTGTTTCTTGTAAGCACATACATGTTATTTTTCTTGAGAAACCCACATATTATATACCCATTTGTAAATAGACTGGATATAATTTTTCCAGTGGTTTTCTGTATCTGGCCTGCCGACTCCATATCCAACTTTTTCAAATTCAAAAAATCAGCTGGAATCTCCACTCCTATATTTTTCTCATTATAATCTAGTACAAAATGATCAGGAACCTTTGCGACATTGTATATAACGTGTGGAACTGGAACTGGTAATTTAGGAATATTTAGCCACCATTCCGATAGAATTCTGTCAGTATTCAGTCCAAAGTTGAGACTATCATCGAGCTTGCCATAGAAATTAAAGTGATAATTTCTTGATATTGCCCCTATTTTACCAATATTAAGGGATGCATTTACTCTCATTAGTGGGTCAAACGTCCAGGTTATAAGGTCATACCCATTTTCAACAGCCCAGTTCTTCTGTGCAATTTTAAGTGCGTAACCAATACCTGACCCTTTTACGTCATTCGCAATGCCAGTCAGGTGAGAATACAGGTATAATTTACCACTCCTGTACCCCGGGAAACCAAAATTTATGCCTTTAATTTTTCCATGCTCTCTAGCCACTAGAGAAATCCCGCCATTGAAATTCGCTGCTAGAAATATGTCCTTGATATCCTGATCAAGTGATACTGAACCCCAAGCTGACTTAATAACATCTGTGATTTCTCTCGCGGAATCTATATTCCTGAGAACTTCTATTTCCACCATTGTATGGTATTTTACAACCATTAATAACATTGCATTTGCGGATAGTTGGTGACAACACGCAGTTACTTCCCTTACCCATTGTATACGAACTGTGTTGGTTACCATTGGGCAAATAATGGAATTGAGCATTATTTGTTAAGTATGCTTTCAATAGTGGAAGCTCCGGACGCAATATACGGATAACCACTGAATCCATTCGCCTGTGCATCTTCCAGAGCTGTTAGGGTTACACCATGTATATTAGTTGGGGTGTAAAGTTGCCCGTTCAGCATATATGTTCCAAAGCTCCCCGTGATAACAAGCACTGTGTTCATGTGATGGGGAGTGCTTAAAAGGGCTGATGGGGTGTGTGGGGCAAGATTGCTGATGTCTATCAGGTTCGTATATTTGTAAACGAGTGAAGATATACCTGGAGGCACGGATGAGTTTACAACTGACAACCCTGCGCTAACAAGATTTGAGCTTGCTATATGTGTATTGTTACTGGCGTAAGCATACAGAGTTTCATTATACATATATACAGGATAAAAAAATACCTTTACGCCCGTGTTGTGATTTGTGTAGGAAAAGGAGTCCATAAATAGCAGACCAGGCAGGCTCGCTGCATTACCTTTTTCATTGGGATCTGAATAATGCCCTTCTGTCTTAACGTTTGTAACTCCCTGATAATGGTAAAAGGTGTAGTTAAGGGACCACGATATGGCAGCCCCTATTGGGCAACCCACCCATGATATGAAATAGACGTTTTCCTGACCAGATCCTGCGAAGTTTTTATTACTTATTTCTGTGAATGAACCCCATGGTATCGACGTTGGGGCGGTGAAATTTGACTGACCTGTATTGCTTGAGTTAAAATGAGGAAGAGGAAG
>JAJZXP010000141.1 GCA_021806345.1 Thermoplasmata archaeon
ATCCTGGAACAGTGACATTTCAAATTCCACGGTAAAACATTCTCCTATCTCAATTCTCATTTTTTGCACTTAAAACTTGAACTCTAAAGACGTATTTAAATTTAGCGATTTATTTCCAAACGAATATTAAGGGAGATTTTGAGACAAAAATGTTAAATATTATGAATTACATTGCTGTTTTAAAAATATCTAAAGAATTAAATTTAAGATTATAAATGATATATACTATCATGATTTATAATGCATTGAAATTGGCAAAAGGTTCATTTTTTCCGAAATATTACGCATTTATTTCATGAATTGCCTTAGAATGATCATGGATTTTTTTGCTTTTAAGTTGGTGGCTTTTGGCTAAAATTTTGGACATTATGACCGTAAAAATATTGAACGTTTGCCAGATTAAAGTTAGAAAGCCAGTGAAGCTGTCCTCAGATATCAGTTATGAACTTGGTTGTGGAGAAAAAATTTCAACAGAGAATCTGAAATCAGCTTTAATTTTGCATTTGTAGATTGGGCGGAATGAATTCAACGATTAGTTCATTTTTCAAAATTCATATATACATTGTGAATATCCTGAAAAGGGGGCTCGTAGTCTAGTGGTTATGATACCGCCCTTACAAGGCGGTGGTCACCGGTTCAAATCCGGTCGGGCCCATTTAGAAATGTAAGCAAATCCCTCACTAAAAGATAGGCAATTAAATAAATAAAAGATACTCTAATCAGAAATACTGATCTGACCGGTCTGGCCATTGTAATGCATATGCCAGTTTGCCATGGTTTCCCTGCCTATTAGACAATGAAATGGTTGATTGGCTAAGTCAACCTCAGTTGCCCTTAACATGTCATAGCTTCTTAGATTTGTTCCCAGCATCGTTGAAGACTGATGTTTTTCTATTACAGTGAAGAATTGTTTATTCATTTCACTTTCTATATCTTTCATACCGAATATCTTTAAGGATGACTTCGAGTAATCTCTTGCTCTTAATCTTGAAGCGTCCGCGAGTATCCAATGAATATCCACATCTAGGTAGCTCAAAACTGCAATAACTGGTTTCGAACCCTGAACGCCGTTAATACCTTGCTGGTCTTCTTTCTTCAATCGAATAACTGGCGACTTGGACGTTTTCACCTCAACAATAAATGATATCTATTATCAATTTTAGAATCTTTGAGAAAGTTCTGATCTGGAATCTTCAATTTCTTTTTCTGTCAAATGGTGTGTCTTATTTCTCCCCGCCATTATTAAAAGTTTTGAATGGTCCGCCTTCTTGTTCTTGAGTCTTTCTTTTACTGCCACAGAAATATGTTTTGCGTCGCCATACTTTTCAACGCTCTCCCGAACTAGATCATCATACAATTCACGCTCAAATGTGATGATCACACGTTTCTGCATATCAACACTAACAAATGTACATACTTAAGTCTTAATATCCTCTCAAGCATATTTTGGAAAAAGCCTTAATGTTGAAATCGAGTTTGAAAGAACCCGATCCCCCTCTTATTGATAAGCAAGCCCAGCATATACAAAAATATTTCATTATACCCCTATTCTTCTGTGGTCAAGCCCCTTGCCCCGATTTTTACCTTTTTTCTTTTCGTTTAGAGCATGTCGGGAAATGTTTATGTCTCCGCTATTAGGAATTTGCGGACAGCAGATGCTCAGGAAAATCAATCCACGAAAGAAAAATTATTGTAAAAACTATTCTTTTTCAAGTGTCGAACCAGATCGGGACATTAGATTTTGTTTTAACCCAACGCGTTTCTTATGGAATTTTAGAGGTTTGATTATTAGATTTCACCTTGGGGATCTATGTCTGGCTTGAATGAAATAGATTTGAGCAGAATGAATTCAATGGCAGAAATAATTACCGTTGAAAACCCAAAAACAAATATGGTTAACCACTCACTAAAGTGTGCCAGCAAGTATCCGACTAAGGGAAATGCAATAACCATGGGTACTGTAAGAACAAGATCTTTTACGTTGATTACCTTCGCTCTCTTATCCTTGGGAACAAGCTTTTGATACCACACCCTCAAAGGTATATTCATTAATTCAGAAAAGATTCCATTAACGGTTAAGATTATGGCCATCACAATAACTATTATGCCTTCAGTTAAAAGTGAGAGCCCCATTATTGACATGACAAGGCCTTCCCCGACTGAGCCAACGAACAGATAAGTCAGCAGTTTCCTTTTTCTCTTCCCAATTATTATGGATCCGCCAATAATCATTCCGGCAAGCTCGCAGATGTAAAATATGCTCAGAGAAATCGATCCTATGGATGTATTTTCCACTGCTATTGTTGGGACAATTATCACCATTCCAGATACCAGAAAGTTAAATATGAACCCAAAAATAATCGTATATAGAATCAACTTTTGAGATTTCAGGAACCCGAATGTTTCTTTAGTCTCTTTCCAAAAATGAATACTTTCTCTTGTTTCGTTTCTGCTGTATTTTCTCAAACCGACAAGTACAATAACTGCAGAAAGCAGAAAGGATGTTGCGTCCAGAGCCAGCAGCATACCCCATGAGATGGCAGAAAACTCCAGGCCAGCTATTATATAGCCTCCAATCATTGATGCGTTTATGCCCATGGATAAAAGCGCATTATGCCTGTCAAGATCCTTATGGACTATGTCTGGAAGCAATGAAAAACTTGCAGGGTTATAGAAAGTTTCCCCTATGCTTGTTCCGATTACTGCAAGCACTATAAACAGCATAAAATAAGTATGGGCAAAAAAATAGGACAGGGAGACTGACAGCATAAGCAAGAACATGATAAAATCAGAAAAGAAGAGGTTCTTCACTCTGTTTGCCCTGTCTATGAAATATCCGCTGAATCCTGTAGATACAATCCATACCAGAAATTCTGCAGAATAAATCAATCCAAACAGGAAGGTCGATCTGGTTGCGTACAGGATAATTAGCGGAATGATTAATGTTCTTATACCATCTCCGACAGTCGAAACGGAAGATGACAGAAACAGTGAGTAGAACCCTTGAGTTTCATTATCCATTCCCGTGACTATTCCGATTTTATTTATAAATTGTTGGGGTTGCTTTAAAGAGAATGATCAAT
>JAJZXP010000282.1 GCA_021806345.1 Thermoplasmata archaeon
GTAAAACTTGTAAGGCAGAGAGAAAAGGTTCTTAAAAATAATAAGGAATCCAAATAATTTTACATCAATATGATTTTTCAGAGATTCAATTTGAAGATCTTAAGTTCCCGAGGGTTTCATTAATTTCAGCATATGCGTTGTGTGGATGAATACTCTCCTCGCTTTCTGATGTCACGTTAAGTACAACTTCGTCGGGCAAACCATTAAAGACATTTGCTACTGTATTTCCAACATGCCTCACAATGTCTTCCACAAACATTGGCTTCAAATGCGCCGAGAGTACATGATCCCCCTCGTCCTTTCTTTTAAGGAGTGAAAGCAAGCTGCCTCCCAATGATTCTTCTATGACATCAATTAAGTTTATGAGTTCAAAAATGGGTAAATTATTGAATGTAAGGGAAACACTAACACGATTTCTCTGATTGTGTGTTACGGAGGGAATTCTTCCATCAATATTGTTCATCTCAGTAAATTTGGATTGAAGAATACTTCGAGTGGTCTCCATTGCACAGGGGCAGGCATTCATGGTAAGCAGCTCCACTTTCATTTTAGTGAATATTTTTCCACTTCTATTGCCGTTATATTCTATCGTGATCGGATAGGATACGAGAGAATCCTTTCCATTGTTAGAAGACCTGCTCAAAAAGATTTCTGTCGTCAGGTATACGTACACTCTACTTGAGTAATCAAACCGTTCCAATGCATTCTGCCCTATCCTGTAGCAAAGCAATTCAAGAGATTCTAAATTGGTCTGATTATTTATGATATCGTAGATGGACTCAATTGCCCTAGACATATCTGCCCCTTTTCTAGATTTAGGAATATCAACAAAAACATCGATTGAGGCAACTATATTAAACTTCTCAGAATTTCTCGAGACAAGAACTGGGACTCTCACATACTTTACACCAGCACGTTGAATAGGAATCAGATTATCAGGTCTCATTCCCTGAACATCCTTAAACTCACTCATTCCAATCAGTTTTGTTTCTTAGTGTCTCCGTAAGCCTTTTTGATAACTTCCTCTATGTCCTTGTATTTCTCCTCTAATGATTTTTGTTGTTTTCCCAAAGTGTTAATCCTTATTTCGCTCAATTCTTTCTGTTCACTCAACTCTTCCTTAAGCTTCTTCGGGTCGTCAACTTTGTACAGTACTGGACCAACACTTCTGTATATCGGAGACCCATCGGCTATCTTGTCCAACTCTTCCAAGGTTCTTGAAAGCTCCTTAATTCTAACCTCAAGCTGATATTTCTGGGAGCCAATCTGTTCCAGTTGATTTTCAATCTGTTGAGCCTGCTTTATTTGATTCTGTAAATAATTACTTATTCCTCCTTCCATTATTTAATCGCCTCATTTAGTTTGTTAGCTACCAACAACCACCTAGTTATTGAACCGAGAGCAGCCCTTAGTGCTGCAGTATCAATGGCTTCTATATAAACATGAAATGCATTTTCACTATCAATAACACTGCTCCTTACTCTGGGCCCTTTCATATCCAGATTTGGTATAATAGCTTCAACTTGATGCATAAATTCTGACTTAGGAAGTGTGATTGTGATTTTTATTTTCGACATCGCTATATTCGGTATGCATACAGGTCAAAAATATTTATGGAAGGTTGTATTCTCGACCCATGGGCTCGTGGCCTAGTCTGGATAAGGCACCGTCCTTCTAAGTCGGTGATCGTGGGTCCGAATCCCACCGAGCCCGTCCTTTATATGATATAATTTATAATAACATGATTTTGGAACAAAATTATTTGTGGTACTCCTCAAGGAAATCAAGCACTCTTGGAATGTCCTCATTCCTAAGTATTGCCCGCACTCTCCCGTATCCGTATTTTGGCCTTTCTAATGTAGTGCCACTGTTTCTTTCCCTTGTGGAAGGATCAAGTCTTCGGTTGTGTCTCTTTACAGGATCGTAATATTGTCCTGACAGTGGGTTTGCGGATATTTGTGAGATCTCCGTGAGAGGAATCTGGTCCTTCAAATATTCAATAATCATCATCATGATCTCCCAAGAAGCCTTTTTTCAAAACGTCTATGACCAGACTCTGTTCTTCTATGATCTTCTTCAGAACTTAGATCTCCTCGTCTCCGCAGTCAGTATCACATTCTCGAAGAATGGTTCAATGACTATGTGGTACTTCTATTCCTCTGTATATTTGGACTTCATGAAGAATCTTTTGTGATATGAAAAACCGCTTTTTGCATGTTCTTCATGTTTCTATTCTCTTCTGTAATATTCTTATCATGGCGTTCCAGAACTGTAATAGATCGGATCACAGCTGACGAGTAATCACCATAAAGAGGGGAGATTTTAATAATAACCAACTTTCCTGGCCAGATCGAACCTCGTGAATTCTTGATAATTATCATTTGGAGAATCACTTCTATTCCCAGAAAAAATTTAAGCCGGATTTAAATAGTATATTTTATTATTAAATTTATGAATAAGTTTTCCAAATCCCTAATTGTTCTCGTTGTTTTTTTATCAGTTCTAGGAATGGTTGTTTCAATTCCTCATCCAGTTTCACTTGTCCAAAAAAGCAATTCTGAATTAAATACTGGGATAAACAAATTCAATTACACAACTGCAAAGCCTGGGGGTTCAAACAAATCCTTAAACAACTCACTTGAAAATCAAGTAATGTATTCGGCAAACAGATCTAAAATACCAATGAAAATCCTCTTTATTCCAAATTTCAAGGATCAATCAAGAATGATGGGTAATCTGGTTTCATCTGGATATACTTCGTCGCCTGCACCTATGGGACTGGCTTTTGAGGGAATTTGTAATGTGTCTGGACAAAACGTCGGAAGGAATTTTACTACCAGTTCATTTTCCACCACTCTTAACATGTCTAGAATACAAACAGCCAATCTCGCAGATAATGCACCAGCCTATATTTCATTTCAATTAAATTCAATTCTATCTAATGTAGTTATCCATAACAATTCGGGATATCAAATGTGGACACAGAACGTTGTAGATTACAATACACTCACTCATAAAATTACGTTCGTTGACAATATTTGGAATTTTACAAGTTTAAAGAATATCTCATTACCA
>JAJZXP010000041.1 GCA_021806345.1 Thermoplasmata archaeon
ACTCTGTTTCCAGCCTCTCTTTGAGGATTTTAGAGTGTACATATATTCCCTCTTCCCTCCCAGTGTAACATATGATATCCAGCCCTTTCGGTGGCAAATCTTCAGTTTCCGTATTACCTGCCTTGAATACATGCAAACTGCTGTTTTCTAAACTTCCATTTGCCTTACTAAAATTAGGAATTCTTGATGTAATCTGACTCAACGCGTTGGGCGGAACATTTTCTGCTGAAAGTTTACCATTAATGGTAAAATTGCTGACTATAATTGCACCACTTCCCTGAGTGTAATTATAAAGGTTCTCATCAAAATCCGGATTACTAACTAAAATAACCTTGAAAAAATGAAAAGGAAAATGCAATTTAAAGTCTTTTTGATAAAAATAACGAACATCTGTGTAACAGGGATTGTTGTAGACATTTCTATTATTATCAATCAAGTACAATTTTTCGTATCCCTGACCACAAAGATGAAGGCACAAAGCAAGATTTTTCGAACCAATAAAGAGAATTCTGTCGGTCTTCAGGATATTCAATTCAAGCATTATTTCTTCTAATTTTTTTGAGTTATCGTGAACAACCGTGGATAAATCTGACAACGCCTATCTTTATTTATAATATGGTTAATATCTTTACGTTTGTTATTGTTGTTTAAGTTCGCATAAATACAGTGAATAAAAGTGTAAACGTCTTAGCTCGGTTGCTATAGGTTGCGCCTTTGATGCCGGCTGAATCAATGGCATTACTCCACCCAGTACCCTGTGAATCAGGAAGTTCAGGTTTTTAACTTGCTTTTGACACTTACTTTTCCATATACTTTTGCTGTCTCCACTGCCATTCTTTCAATGGAATATTTCTTGGAATACTCTATTAAATCAGATGAACCATGAAGATGATCGAGAGCAAAGTAGATGTTTTTTCTAATGGAATTAATTTCAAGGTTACAGTAAAACGCTTTGTCAGCTAAAGTTTCTCTGAAAATGTCAAGATCATTTACAAGGACATTAGTACCACAAGCCATAGATTCAATGGGAATATAGCCGAAACCTTCACCTTCGGAGAGATATACAACCAAGTCAGAAGATGATAGGAGATTTCTAAGATCAGCCTGTTTCAGTTCGCCCGCTATTTGAACATTTTTTAGGGTACTTGCCGTTCGTGCTATCGATTTATACCTTTCGGCCCAGGCATTAACAGGTCCAGCTATAACCAATTTTACGTCATTCATCCCCTTCACGGCTTCAATTAACAAATCAAATCTCTTTCTTGGGTTAAAGTCCCCAACCATTGAGATCAATTTCTGGCTTCCTCTTTCCGGAACGTTTATTTTCTCCGGGTAAAAAATATCATGATCGATAGATTGGGGAACAACATCAATTTTATCAAGTGAGATTCCAAAATGTTCGTGAATATACTGCTTAAGGGAATCTGTAAAAACGATTATTCTTGGGACTTTCTGTATGTTCTTAAACGTCAGAAAATATCCTAATCTTCTGTAAGCCGAAGTAGAATAGGTAAGATTCATTTGTAGTGGAATTAAATCATGAATTGTAACAACATTGGTTTTCCTGTTAACCACATTTATAGATGTTGAGTGCACGACTTCATCTTCCGGATTCTTGAACCAGGTCCCAATGAATTGTGAGATTGCCCCACCCAATGGTTTTCCGAACAAAGAGATTTCTCGCTTTTCTATTCTGATTTCTTTTATATCTGTTCCAATCGCTTTAAGACCCTTTATGAGTCTAATAGAATAATTCTCGGTGCCAGTGTGTGTTTTGGAATGCGAATAGATTAGTGTAACCATTAGATTTTCACCATGTAGAAAACCTCTATGAATTCTTGATACTCAAATCTCACTTTAAACTTCTATTGTATGAAGTGGGTATATAATAAAATTTTACATTCACCTTGAATATCTGAGAGACCGGTGGACTGAGATAACATAGATAAAGAATACGGGGACCAAGTAAGAGTATTTTCTTAATATTGAAAGAACGGACCACAACAAAAGAGGAGAATTTTTGTGTTTTATAGCTAATTTTAGAGCGAACCCGAGATCATAGAGAGATACGCGTTTGTGCTTTACGCCGGAGTAAAAATATGACATTAGCTCAGAATGTAACAGTTCTGCTTCTAGAACCTCACTTAGATGCGGACTATCTAGATTCTTATATAAATTCTCTAAAACTAATTCGCTACGAAAATAAAAATCACCTTTGTTAAGTACGTATTCCTTGAATTCTGAAAATATAACAGTGGTACTTTCATGTATGCGATAATATGTTAAGGGAATCTTTTCAAAAAAGAGTTTTCCGTTATTGCAAGCCGATATAAAAAAAAGGACGCGATCAAGAGAAGCATTTGACGTTTTAATAACGTCCAATCGTTCAAGTAGGACTGATCTTCTGCACGATATGGCACTAACATACCAGTCAAGCTTGAATCTAGTCAGTTCCCGCTCGTAGGCATTCACATCTTTAGTCTCCACAATTAATTGAGATTTGATATTTTCCGAGAAACCCTTAGAAAAGGTCTTGTCCGTATCATTAACAGCAACAATAGAATTATGCATATAGACTATAGATTTATCAGCAAAAATTTCGGCGACTCTGGACAATTTCATTGGAAAAAAAGCGTCATCGTCATCCAGAAAGGATATAGCTTCTCCCTCTGCATTCTCAATACCGATAGCCAACTTGGCTCCAAAGCTCTTTTGTTCAGTGTAAAACAGCCTCACACCATTTTCTGAGAGAAAATTATCTATCACTTCTTCCTTGAAATTTTTAACTACCAGAACCTCGAACGCATTTCTGTCAGTTCGTTGATTTAAGACTGATTTTACGGCACCGATTAAATACTGCCGTCTATCATGCGCTGTAATTACCACAGATATGAGCACTGAAAATCTATTAAGTATTGCTTGGTTAAAATAAAAGTTTTTAAAAAAGAGATTTAATATTGAGATGATGAATTCAGCGCTATGAAGATACTCTTGTCAGGACATAGGGGGTTTATAGGTACTCAAATCTTTGATTGGTTAAATACATCCGGATATGACTTTACGG
>JAJZXP010000144.1 GCA_021806345.1 Thermoplasmata archaeon
TTTTACCCAGAGCTCTTTTGTTCCTATATCATACCTGGCTCCATTTATTTCATAACCGAGCAGCACACCATTTGCCGCTAGAATTCTGAGTGCATCGGTAAGTTGGTACTCATTATTTTTACCCGGCTTCAATTCTCTAAGTATGTCATATATTTCCCCATTGAGAAGGTATGTGCCAGTGATTCCCATGTCAGTTGGTGCGTTCCCAGGATCAGGTTTTTCAACAAGATCATCAATGCTCCACAGGGACTTGGATATCTTTTTGCCTGATATTATTCCATAATCCTGTATCTTTTCCCTTTCGACCTTTTCGACCAATACCATTAGCTTACCTGTTTCCCCATACGCCTTGAGGACTTCCGAAGAAGTGGTTTCGCTACCTTTTGTTTTGTAAATAGTATCTCCTAACAGCACGAGAAAAGGGTCATCACCCGTAAATTTCTCTGCATATCTCAATGAGTCCCCCAAGCCTTTCTGTTCCCTTTGCCTGACAAAGTAAATTTCAGGGAACATGTCGATTTCAAAGCCCTTCATTTGTGAATCAAGAGGATGCCTGTCAAAATAGTCAATAATAGAATCTTTTCCATGGCCCACTATGATCAATATCTCATCAAGGCCTGACAAAAGGGCTTCTTCAACCACATATTGAATAACTGGTTTATCCAGGATGGGCAGCATTTCCTTGGGTTGAGTCCTTGTCAACGGGAAAAACCTAGTCCCGGCTCCAGCTGCAGGGATTACGGCTTTTCTTACCTTACTTGTTATATTTCCCCACTCCCAAATATTTTTTAGCAACAGAGGGTGGCACAATTCTCCTGGCGTCTATCACTATCCCATTGTAGCTCTCCAGAATTGCCGAAAAATGAGGCCATTCAGTTGAGACAACAGCCAATTCTGAGTCTTTGAGGCAATCCTCTGCTTCATCACAGGCATAAGGAAATCTGTCTGATTTGATCATGGGATCAAATGCCTCCACAGAAGCTCCAGTGGCCTTTAAAGCATTGAATAACTTAATGGACTTTGATTCTCTCAAATCATCAGTGTCTTCTTTGAAGCTCAAACCTAGCACACAAATTTTCCTTCCATTAAGATCATCTCCAAGTGCTTTCTTGCACAATGAAACTATCCGGTCTTCCCTCTCAAGGTTCACACTTATGGCGCTCTCTACAATGGAAGTTCGTTCTCCCAGATCATTTGCAAAACTTGTGAGAGCTTCAGTATCTTTTGGGAAACAGGAGCCGCCAAAACCAAGTCCTGCCCTCAGAAAATCTTTCCCTATTCTAGGATCGAGACCCATGCCAAGAGCAACTGTTGTAACATCGGCATTGGGTATTTTCTCACACAGATTGGCGATTTCATTGATAAATGATATTTTAGTCGCAAGAAATGCATTGCTGGCATACTTTATCAATTCAGCATTCTCATTTGTTGTTTCCACAAATGGTGATTCAACAAACCACCAAACTTTCCTCATAAAATCATAAGAGGAATTTTTTCTGCTGCCAATAACAACTCTATCCGGAGTTATTGTATCATTTACGGCTGTGCCTTCTCTCGTAAACTCAGGATTAGATATTACTTCCACTCCACGCAGGTTCATAATGCGGGCAGCGGTGCCCGGTATAACTGTACTTTTAATTATGATAGTGGCCTTTGGCGAGCATTCAGCAATTGATTTACAGGCACTTTCCACATAATCAAGATTAATCTTGCCAGAAACGGTAGGGGTCGGTACACAGACAAAAACTGCATCGCAGTCCGAAAGATCAGAAAACTCTGTTGTAAAAATAATTTTAGAAACACTCTGTTTTAAAAGGTCAGATAAACCTGGTTCATAAATTGGCAGAATACCTTTATTGTAATTTTTAATTCTTTGCACATCAATATCCAAACCTACAACATCGTGTTCCTTGCTGGCAAGAACAGCTGCAGTAACGGACCCGATATAACCGAGTCCTACGACTCCCAGTTTCATTGTTCCCCCACTCGTTTCGCTTTAAGCCAGTTTATGGTTTCGGTCAAACCTTTTTTCAGCTGCACTTTTGGCCTCCATCCGAGAACCCTCCTGGCAAGACTGTTGTCCGCAGCCCTCCTTGTAGGGTCATCCTCGCGCCCTGGGGCGTATATGAAGTTGGAAGCGCTATTTGTGAGCTCCCTTACATATTCTGCCAATTTTAAAATTGTCATCTGTTCCTCTGAACCTATGTTCAGTATCCGATGTTCAGGTTGATCAATGGTGAGATATTTCCACGTTGCATCCAACCAGTCTTGAACATAAAGAAAGGATCGAGTCTGTAAACCATTTCCATGAATGGTCAGCGGAGAATTGTCCAGTGCCTGAGCAATAAAACGTGGGATCACTCTGCCATAAAACCCATCTTCCCTTATTCTCGGACCATAAACATTAAACGGTCTTTGTATCCTGACATCTAAGGAATATTCCCTGTGGTAGGCCATTGAAAGAGCTTCCGAAAATCTTTTCCCCTCATCGTAACAGCTTCTTATCCCATTTGGATTTACGTTTCCAAAATAAGATTCTGGAGTCGGAATTATTGCAGCTTCACCGTACACTTCTGAGGACGAAGTGTACATGAAAGTTCCGCCGGATGATCTTGCAAAATCCAGCATGACTTTGGTGCCAAAAGAATTGGATGATATTGTATGAACCGGATTTATGGTATAGTCCTCTGGAGAAGGCCTGGCAGCAAGATGCACCACAAAATCAAATTTCTTCCCTGAGTGAAATTCTTCTATTGGCTTTTTAACCAGGTCCACTTCTCCTGGTAAGTTTAGAACTTTAGAAGTTGAGAAATCATCCACGACTGTGACTTCCATTCCTTCGGCCAGTGCCCTTTCAGCAAGATAAGAGCCTAAGAAACCATTCCCACCGGATATTAACATTCTCTCCATCTGATGTGTATGGCGCTCTTTCTTATATTCTATATTGTGTTCAACTGAATGGATTCACAATTTTCAAAACATGTAGTTTAGAGTAACCCCATGTTAATACACATTTCTGCAATTCCCTTTTTCAGATCATATTTTGGCT
>JAJZXP010000474.1 GCA_021806345.1 Thermoplasmata archaeon
CCTACAATTCTTTTTCTCTGTTCGACCAAGAAATCTTCTGAACTTCCGTCGATGACACGACTGCCATCCAGGGAAAATCGAGAAAAATTTCCCGACCGAACACATCCATCGATGTGTTCGTCCATACGTATTTATTCACATATAATATAAAAACTTATTCGGTGATGTTGCTAAAGTCGATAAACTATGGCTCAAACAATAATCCAGGCATGCTTCACTTCTCCTCTCTCTTATTATCCAATTGCGTTACAGTTTTCAAAATACTAATTGCTATAACATCCGAAATTGTCTCTTGAGTGTTTGCAATCGCGTTATAAAATCCAGTTCCCGGAGTTTCCTTCTTGTTCTTGTAAGTGAAAACCTCTCCTTCCAGTTCAGTATTCAGGTACAGGTCCTTCGTGGCTTTTTTAAGATAAATAATCGGTTTTAGCCTAGGTATGGTTAATGCCAAGATAATTTCAGCATAATTCTCTCTGAAGCCTTTGAAATTGAGTTGCTTTCCGTCTATGTCGATTTTTATAATGTGCAGAAATTTATCAATTGCAACATCTGCCAACTTTCCTAAAAAGACCCTTTCAATGAGTGAGGACTCAATTCTTCTTTTAATAATGCCAAGAGGTTCTTTAATATTAACCAATGAGATCAGGAATTTCCTGAGTTGTTCATGATTTTCAGAATAATTCAATTTCTTAAGTGTTTCGAATTCACTCCAATATCCAAGTTTAGAATTTTTTGCAACTGGTCTCTCAATTTCGAAGATGTTATTTGAAGAATGATATGAGGAAAACAGTTCACTGTTAGGAGGTATTCGAAGATAAACGTAGTCTCCTCTGGTTTCTTCTAGCACGTCTTTGACATTTTGGTTGTGACCCAACTTTTCCCCACATATTATTAAGAAATATATCTGGCAACCAAACAATTCTTCAAGAAGTCGCTTTTTGTAATGAAATTTATACTTTTGTTCCTTAATGTATTTTCTACTTTTCTTTACTTCACAATAAACTATATCCCCAAAACTATCGAAAAGTATTAGATCATACTCACCCAGACTCCTATAATCACCTCTGATTGCTATTCTTTTATCATAGTCATAAAACAAACCGTCACTACTGGAGATGTTCACCACTTCACTAGGGGGTTTGTGTACGTCGAAACCCTTAGCCACTACATATCTTACATAAGAAGAAGTTGTGGCGAATTCAAGTGCCAGTTCATAGATCAAGAATTCATACCAAACGCCGATTCCTGGAGGGTCACCCATAATGCATTTCTGTCGTTGCTTTTCTGGCAGGTGTAAAAACGCGTTCCTAATGACCTTGTCAGAAAGATGGCTCGACTCGATGAATTCTTTCAATTTTGCACTCAACCCGGTGTCTACTTGCGAATCAGCCAGGTATTTCCCCCCCGGGCTGGTAAAGGTAGAAATTGGATTCGTGCTGAAATGTGCACAAAGATAGCAATTGGATTGGAATAATTTATGTTAAATATTAAATGTTTCATTTAATAATTATCCTTAACTGCCCAATTCTATTTACTCTAAAAAGGGTAAATTTTACATTGTTCTTGTCATAACAGAAGGGATGTGCCACAAATACATCGGCTTAAGAGGGAAAATGTAACTCCCTCATATCCTAACAAGCCTTAGTTGTTTAATCTCAACTTACATGCCATTATCGGCAAGATTCTCATGTCCGATTTATTCAAGCTCCGCATCTATTAACTGATCTTCCTGCCTTTGCTAAAAAAATTGATAAAGTTACCAAAAAAAGATCCTTGAAGGAGCTCCAATGAAAAATAAAACATTCAGAAAAACATGGAATCCCGGTTTGTGTTTTTTTATCCTGACAAGTCATCGCATTTTTGACTGAGTCAGAACGATACCACGGTGACACAATATGAGCATCACCTGAACATACCGTTTGAAGATGGTAAAGAGATAAGGAAATGGCTTGATGTAACAGTTTAGTATTGATCTACATGAAATAAGGTTTGGCTAGTTTCCGAAATAGACAACTTCTGTCCAAAATATCCATTTTTCTCAAACACACCAAAGATGAAAAGATACCGTGGTGAGATAACACGATTATATTCACAAGGAAATTAAATGAATAGAATTCTTGTGAAATATTGACTCTGTCAACACAAGATCCCTACGGAACTATGACGATAAGTACTTACAAAATCTCATGGGCACTGAGTGGATCACGAAGAGAAAAACGGAAAGCCGTTGCATGAAAAATAGGTAAAATCCCACTTGCGGATACTGGGATAATAGATGTAATTAGTATTGATGTGAAATATGAAGTGAGTTAGTTTACGGCTTCAAGGAAGACTAGCTTGCCTGATTACACCAAGTTTGCCACTTCTTAAGTTACTATTAATGTCTCGCATCACAAAATCAATAGTTTTCTTAAGCACTGTGTAACCTTGCGTGTTCTTAGAAACATTTCTGCTTATGTCCTCAACTCTTGCTATGTTGGTTAAGATGAAATAGTGGTTCACATCAACCAAAATTTCCCTCGTTGAATTAAACAAATCATCGCTCCAAGCAACACCATTGATCCGCACTACCACTTCAGAATTTCTCGCGAGAAAGTAAGAAATTGAAAGTGAAACGTCCGTCTGCCTTAACTTGAATTTGAATACAAATTGCCCAGATTGTAATTTAACCATTACATTATTTTCATCATCTTCCACATTTTGTCCAACATAAACTTCCGAGAAAATCTGGAAAATACTTAAGATTAAAACGTTCAGGTTCTGAATTGGTAAAGTCACAAAATCCATTCTAAACGGATCCAATCTTCCTCCATTCAATAAAATTCCAAGGTATTTTAGATTGATTTTTGAATTTTTATCGCATTGAAGCAACAATTCATAAGCGCCCCCAGAGTAACCAAATGAGGGCCAACTTCTCAGCACTGTGCTTGGAGATGTTAGAACAATAGTTTGACCAAGATTATTTATAAAATGATCGTTGAGCGATGGGTCATACGAAAATACGTTGGGAGGAGTGTAAGTCAAAGCCAGTTTATCCTGTGCAATACTCCCCTCAAGAAAACAGTTGGAAGTCAAATAAAAGACCCTCTTAACTTGGTGTATAGGTTGTAGATTTCCATTAGCGTAATTCTTGAGAATGTCCACAGAAATTGAGAAGTGATAACCGCTCTTAGGGCAGTTAAACATGGAGTTACTTTGAAGTGAATACTTAAAAAGCAATTCATTTATTATATATCAAGAGCCATTTAAACGTTTCTAGCATCTAAATTTGTACTTAAGGAATTACCCAATAAAATGCGTGGTTGTTGCTCTTTAAGCGGGAAATTCTTGAGAAGAAAGGAATAGAGTCCTCGAGATTAGCCAAGTTGAAAGAATTTGAAAATCAATAAATAAATCTCCCATCTAGTCGAGGTAAAGGAAATGGCCATCCTAGGGACACCCAAATTGGTGTCAGAAATACCAATTCTTCATGACGGGATGTAACATTTATATACCTACCTATGATTTTACTGCCCGAAAAAAACTCTTTTTTCAACATCACGAAAGAATGAAAGAAAAATGATGAAGAAATGGATCGAGAGACGAATTTGATTACTACAATTTTATTTTCTGTAAGCGTCTTTTCCATCAAATTCAATTAACACTGCCCTGGAAAGTTGTCTACTGGTATCGCAAGTTTGTGATAATTCCTTACTATAGGTCTTCTCTGCATGTCTAAGGTGTACCATAACTCCCTCCTCTTTTACATATTGTACTGCTGGAACAAAGTCGCTATCTCCAGTAATCAAAATAATGTGCTGTATTTTATTTTTAAGGGCCAGTTTGATCATTTCGATTGCCAGCAAGATATCCACTTGTTTCTGCCGGAATCCTTCCGCGTTTCCCTGAAGTTTTCCTGATCGTATCTCAAAGCGGTCTAGTAAGTTCAGTGAGGTCAAAAAATTCCTGTTGCTTTCAAGAGAAACATCATAAACGTACGTCCTAAAACGCTCTGCACCAATTTCCCTGCATAGATTGTTGCTAAACTCTTGATAGTCCAACTGAAACTTACCATTTCTTCCATTTAAATTATCAATTACTTCCTTTTGTAGATACGAGTTGTCTATCAATACTGCAGCTTTATCATCAGTCAAATTTACACAAACCTGACTCATGGGACTGCCCCATGATTCCGGGTTTAATCTTTCCGTATTATATAAAAGTCCTTTACGATGTGATTCGGTGGGCAATATTACACGGCGTCAAGCATAGTCTCTTAAATCAGATTTGTTCCAGGCTCCTTAACCGTTACTTGAATTTCCTGTATTTTACTTGAAGCTGAGGAGATTGCCGAAAGGATCCTGGAGAGGGGTCCGATCAACAATAAGATTTTCAAGAAGACACGGTAATCCAGATTAGTGTTCTATTATCCGGATAAGGCTCTGCAAATTGCATTGAGCCAAGGCCACGCCACAGTGACACAGTATGAACACTAAGTTAATATCCCATTTGAAGAATATGAGCGCAAAGAAATGAAGAAATGGGTGGAGGAGTGGATATGACTATAGAAGAAAAAGGCTCTGGCGCGGCTTATTCTGAAGAATTAAATGAGATAATTGATTCATTTGGTTACAAGTGGAACTTGGATAAAAGGTACGTAATCCTCTACCCCGGAGAGAAAAATGATAGGAATGCCCAGGTTGAGAAGATTATAGATAAAATTGCTACTTCAGTGGTTAAATCCAAAGACCCGAGAATTAATCAAAGAGTGTTAAAGATTTACCATAGGACACTAACTTCGGCAAAAATTCCAGCAATTAAAGAAATAATTGCTGATGTAGTCCTTCTAGGGGTATTTTCGATATTATTTTGGGAATTAGAGTTAAAATTTTTCGATCCTATTGCCCTTTTGCTCACTTTGACTGCAATGGCAGTAGAATTTGCTTCATTGGTTTACTCTATTTACATTTTATCCATTTCAGATGAAGAATACCTGAAGTCAAGATTTGGCTTTAAGAGAGAGGGTAATACTCTCAAAGTCGATGTGTATGCTATAGCCAGAAAGAAAGAGAATGAGTTAATCAGGAATTTGTTCTTTTCCAGCGTTTTTATCTTATTAGCCATTTTGCCAATTTTTCACGTCTCTCTCGCTCTGGAATTCGTTAATAGGTTCTTGAATTTCATAGCATTCTTTCTTGTTATTTTTGTTCTTTTTATCCAGTTCCTACGTGTCAGATTTGTTAACAAAAGCCTTGGAGACCCGAAACAGAAGTTCATCGCATTCCTGCTCTCGGTGTTGTTCTTTTTTGCATATGTGTTAGGAGTGAGTAGTGGCCAACCCACAATAACTAAACTTTTTGAATACACAATTGATATTATGGTTGTTTATGGTATGTTTCTTTTGATCCAGGAAATCCGCAAAACTCAAAACTATCGAGGGTGGGTTAAGAGCAATTGGAAATAAGAAAGTCTGAATTTCAAAATATATTGACCTGACAATAGATACTAATTCTTAAATCGTCATTAAATATGTAGTTGCGACAAGTCTCAAGGAAATATAAGGGCCCTATTCTAGAGCAGGCATTTGCCTATCATTTCCTATGATTTGTAAGGTCAGTGCCTTGCAAATTGAAGAACCATTGTTAATCACACGTTATATGTGATTAGTATTCTTAAATGGAATTAGTTTCAAAAATATTCTGGATAAGTTCGCTCATTCGATACGGACCATTTGTTATCAATTTTCCAATAATAATTTTTTTACTTTAACATGGGGCAATAATAGTAATCAAGCTTATCATTCAAAAAAATTAAAATAAAACCGGGACGTTGTGTTGTCATGAAGTGCCCCATTTGCGATAACGAAGTAAACGACAAGCCCATTAAGGAGTGGACTTTTCATGTTTTCAATGTAGCAAGATATAACTGTAGTAGTTGTAATAATAAATTTAACATTTATACGGGGAAAGAGAAAACATTTGCAATACCTAGGAGTAAATGACTTAGTAGTCAGCTAAGTGTGACAAGCTTCATTGGCCATATAAACGATTTTATTAATGACCGAAATTAATGATTTGATTAAACAGAGGTGAAATAAACTGCAGAATCTTTTAAGAGAGTTAGAGTCCCTGTTGCTCAAGAACGACCATTTCAGCATCGGTGGTAAATTAACCAAGAATCTAATTGTTGAATATGGATTAAAACTAGATCCTACCTTGGTAAATACGTTACTTAGTAATCAAAGGCTAAAAGAGCATTTCTTCGCAAGAGTGGGAGACGTCTTGTTTTTTGATAAGGATAAATTTTTGAAATTTGTGGAAAACAAAGAATTTTTGCCTGATTCTTATACTTCTTTTAAGAATAGAATTGGCCTTACTTTTGGTCAGAATTATGTTAATGAGAGTAATGACGTGGTACTTTCCTTTCCCTTCAAAGACTGCGTTTTAGAGGGCGACCAAAAAGACACAACAGAATCTAGAAAAGAAATATTTTGGAATAAAATTTTAGCTCCCGAAAGTATAGATCGACTATTTGATCCTAAAGTCCTAACGAATTTTAGACTTATTCAAGGAAATTCCGATGAAAAATTGAACGAAATCAAGTATGAGGATAACTTAGTGATTAAGGGCAACAACCTATTGGTCCTGCACTCTCTTAAAGAGAGATATAGGGGAAGAGTGAAGTTAATCTATATCGACCCTCCTTACAACACGGGAGGTGATGGCTTCAATTATAATGACAGTTTTAACCATTCTACATGGCTGGTGTTCATGAAGAATAGACTTGAAATAGCCAGAGAATGGTTGAAAGAAGATGGAGTCATTTTCGTTCAGGTCGATGACCATGAGGTATTTTATTTGAAGGTTTTAATGGATGAAATCTTCAAAAGTGCCCCCAGTGGAAAAAGCAATTTCGTTCAGATGATCGAAGTTAAGACTAATGAAGGGGCGGCTAATGAATATCAGAATCCATTCATGCCAAAGGTGTGTGAGTATATACTCGTTTATGCAAAAAACTACGACCAGAGGAATTACAAACCGTTATGGGTGCCGAGTGATCTAGACCCTAATTATAATAAAATAATCCTTAATCCTGGTGAATCTGATTTTACTAATTGGAAAATTGGCGTTGTAGAGGATGAATTTGCCAAATCCTATGGAAAGGAAAACACAGATGATTACGATCTTTATTATGAATTCATTTTCAAAAATGTAAGCCGTATTTTCAGAACAATTTCCCCAAAGGGTGCTGGAGAAGGACTGCTAAAGGCAATGGAAGAATCGAAACATAAAACTTGGGCCGTATATGAAAGGGAAGAACTCGAAAATATTATCTGTTATAAGGGCGAAATGGTTAGGTTTTATTCTAAAAATTTACACACTGATATCGATAGAAATGAGATAATCGGCAAGGAATTAGGTTCTTTGTGGACTGATATTTCTTGGACGGGTATTGCTAAGGAAGGTGGAGTGAAATTAAAGGGTGGAAAGAAACCTGAGAAATTACTGAGAAGAATAATAGAATTATCAACGGAACCTGGGGAATTGGTTTTAGATTTTTTCTCTGGAAGTGGTACCACTCCAGCAGTAGCGCATAAAATGGGTCGTAGATATGTAGCGGTGGAACAATTGGATTATGGTGAAAACGACACAATAGAAAGGCTTAAGAATGTGATAAATGGTGACAAGAGTGGGATATCTAAAGCTGTAGATTGGATAGGTGGTGGGAGCTTTGTATACGCGGAGCTTATGGAACTCAACCATATCTATGTTGAAAAACTTAGAAAAGCATCTTCTGAAAAGGAAATGTTAGATCTTTATGGTGAAGTAACTAATAATTCATTCTTAAGTTATCAAATTGATAAAGATGACGTTCTATCAAACACAGTGGAATTCTCAAAATTAGACATTGATGAACAGAGATCCTTGTTAATAGAAATGATGGATTTAAACCACTTGTATGTGAATTTGGATGAAATAGACGATAGGGATTACGGTATTCCAGAAAAAGTCAAGAAATTAAACCAGGAATTTTATGGAAGAGGGAGGCGAGAAAATTCAGTCTCTTAAGGATCAAATGGACACCTTATCAAATTTGAAATTTATTGACGATAAAGTTCCAGATTTTATTTTGAAGAATTTGAATCCGTATTTTCCGCTCAGAAAATATCAGAAAGAAGCTTTTCTCAGATTTCTGTATTATCTAGAAAAATATCCAGCTCGCTTAAAACCAACTTGGCTTCTTTTTCAGATGGCTACAGGAAGCGGAAAGACTCTGATAATGGCGGCTGACATTTTATATCTATATTGGAAAGGTTACCGGAATTTTGTTTTTTTTGTAAATAGCAAGAATGTTATAGAAAAGACCAAAGATAATTTTTTAAATCCCTTATCTTCTAAATATTTATTTAACGATAATTTATTGATAGGAACCAAGACTATCAAAGTAAAGGAGGTATCCGAATTTCAGTCTGTAAACTCAGATGATATCAACATTGTTTTTACCACTATACAAGGATTGCACAGCACCTTAAAAAATACTAGCGAAAATTCCCTCACTTATGACGATTTCAAAGATAATAAAGTTGTTTTGTTATCCGATGAAGCGCATCATATCAATGCTGTAACAAGGGCAAAACTTTCTAAAGAGGAAGAAGAAAACAAAAACTCATGGGAGTACACAGTCAATACAATAACAAAATTAAATCCTTTCAATATTCTACTGGAGTTCACGGCCACTTTAGATCAGTCCAATTCAGAGATCAACACAAAATATTTTGATAAATTAATTTTTGAATACACATTAAGACAGTTCCGGCAAGACGGTTACTCTAAAGAAGTCTTTACATTTACTACGGATTCAGATCCGCTGGAAAGGGCGTTGCAAGCTATCATTGTAAGTCAATATAGAAAAAAAGTTGCAGGGAGAAATAGAATTTTCTTAAAACCAGTTGTCCTTTTTAGATCTAGGCGAATAATTGATTCAGAAGGCTTTGAAAGGGATTTCAGGCAACTGATAAATAGCCTGAATGAAAAGGATTTGGCATTGTTAATGGAAAGAAACAAGTCTCAGTCAAATGTTCTTGGAAGAGCTTTTGAATTCTTCCAGAAAAACGCTATTACATTGGAAAATCTATCCAAGGAACTGAAGGCCGAATTTGATGAGAATAGGTGCCTGTCAGTTAATTCTGAATCAGATAGTATTGAGAAACAACTGATACTTAATTCTCTGGAAGAATATGATAACCCTATCAGGGCGATTTTCACGGTAAATATGCTAAACGAAGGTTGGGATGTCTTAAATTTATTTGATATTGTAAGACTATACGAAACCAGGGATTCGAAGGCGGGAGTGCCTGGCAAGAATACCATTAGTGAGGCTCAACTGATTGGCCGTGGAGCTCGGTATTATCCATTTACAATTGATGATTTTAATGAAAAGTTTAAAAGAAAATTTGATTCTGACCCTGATAATGAATTGAAAATCTTAGAAGATTTCTATTTTCACAGTTCAAATGATTCAAGATACATCCAAGAACTTAGAAGTGCATTGATAAGCACTGGGATAATCCCACCTCAAACCAGAGAAATTGAGGTTAATATTAAAGAAGCGTTTAAAAAATCTTCATTTTGGCTAAATGGAAACATATTTCTAAATGATAGGATTTTAAATGATAGAAAAGACACCATGACTTTGCTTGATCTCAAGAAATCTAATAGGTTCAAATATTATTTTCACACAGGAAATATCCAGGAAACTGAAATTTTTGATTCCGATTTACAAGATGGGCCTAATGTAAGTAAGAAAGTTATCACTCTATCGGAGTTCCCAGAAATCATCTTAAGGAAAGCTATGGATAAAATTGAATTTTTCCATTTTTCCAATATCCATAGCTATTTTCCAGGGATTTCTACTATTAGAGAGTTTATAACTAAAGACGAGTACTTAAAAGATTTGGCATTAGAAATATATGGACTAGAAGAACAACTCAATACATTGAATAGAGAGGTTCTTCTTCTAATAGCAATAACCTTTTTCGAGTCGTTATCTGAAGAATTAGAAAGCGTCAGCACAGACTTTAAAGGAACTACTGAGTATAAAGGAACACCAATTAAAAACATAATAAAAGATAAGACTCTCCACATAGCTATAGAGGACACTAGTGGGCAGGAAAGAGGGCGATCCATGAGAGAATCTACGATTAACGAGTTGCGCTTGGATTTAGCCACAAGGGATTGGTACATTTACAATGATAATTATGGTACATCTGAAGAAAAATACCTTATTAAATTCATAGACGAGGCTATGAAAGAACTAAAAAATAGATTTCAAGATGCATACCTGATAAGGAACGAAAAGTTATTTCAGATTTACAGATACAGCGACGGGTCGGCTATTGAACCTGACTTTATACTATTCTTTAAAGAGGAGGGAACTAGCAATATTTCATATTATCAACTGTTTATTGAGCCGAAGGGGAGTCACCTTTTAGCTCAGGATAAATGGAAAGAAGACTTCTTAATGCAGATTGAAGATGAACACGAAATCGCAACTACATTATATCAAAACGATGATTATTACCTTATAGGGATGCCCTTTTATACCGAAAGTAACAAACAGATCTTCGAGAGAAAGTTTAAAGAAATTACAGGTTTGAAATAAAATGGGTCCTATGAAATATTCGATTCCAAAAATGTGATAAGACTGGAGGGAGTCTTAGCCAGCTTTCCTCAAGGAAGTGAATATTGAGGTAAACAACTCCCTTCAAATCTTATCAGATTAATGTAACACTGCCCTCATTAAAATATTAGTATCGATAATGGTACAATTTATGCGAAATAATCTAAACCAAGATCCATGAGAAAAAGCCTTCAATGTAGATCATATAGCCGGTGTATCCCTTTGAGAAATATAAAGCGGAAGTTAAAACGGGTGAAAAATAGAGGTGCAAAAGTTATTTGACAAAGTGCAAGAAGTCTATTTCTTCCAAATATGACATTCAAGAGATTTAAGTTTGCGTTTACAGTCCATAAAATGAACAATGAGATTGGAGAACCAAATAAGGATACTGAATACCACGTGCCACGATGGTATATGACCCAGAAAAGGTGAATAAGTGGAGATGTGGGTATTGTTGGAAAGCCCACAAATGAGTGAGTTATATTTATGTGAAAGTGATCCCCCTTTCTTACGAAAAGAATTATTATCATAAAGTTAATAAACTAGTGATGAACATTGATTTTGATGAATTTTTGCAGACCACGTCCGAAGCTGAGAAAATAGCATTCCTACTCATTGCTCACTCGGGCGAGATTAAGTCCACTAGGTTGCAAAAGTTATCCCTCATTGTTAAAGCTCTTCTTGATGGAAGGGTTCCAGACACACATGGAGCATATTTCTTTGGTGGATTTTCGGATGACGTGGATGAAGGTATAGAGAGCATGAGATCCGAGGGATATCTCTCTTATGAGTCTGGAAAAGGATATAGTCTAACTGAGGACGGAAAGGATCTCTTTGTAATACTCTCTATAAACGAGTCTAGGCTAGATGACTCTGTTAAGAAAGTGACTAGTATGTTTGGCAATTTGACAGATAAGCAAGTTACTGCTCTAACCTATAAGCTTTTCCCAGAACTTACGACAAATTCCGTTATAAAAGAGGAAATGAAGAGAGTTGGGGATAACCTGAGTATAGAAACATTTAAGGTAGAATAAGGGGTATTGCGTTCAGCCAAAAAATGGGGATTAGCAAAAGAAAGGGACTAACCGCAGGCATGGGAATGGAACACGCCGAACTGGGTTATGTTTCTGAACTTTACCAAGAAGTTATATCCCTTCCAATAAATGGCTGCAAGATGATCACCCATCCCGATGGATTAGGTCAATCAATGGTACTAAGACGAGAAAACACTGTAACGATCATAATTCAACGAGTGGTTAAAGACGGTTTTCTCAAGAGAGGCTTCAGAGTAATGGAGGATGTAACAGAAATTAAGAAAGATGGGGTGTATCGTAATGGCAGGAAACTATGAGATAAAGAAAGTGCATCTTAGTGAAGAATTTGCATTACTTAGGGTTCCAGAGATTGAGGTTGAAGGTTCAGTCATTGAGAATCTCTCAAGAGCTGTAAACAAAAGCATACCACAGTCATTCTTGGAAAATGTATATTTGAAATCCGTTGAAAAGGCATTTTATGAAGTCTTTATGAGGGCAGATTTACAGACAATACGTAATATCGATAGCGATCCAGATTTGAGGCAAGCTTTTATAGATTCCAGGCTGCCGCCCAACGTAGCTGCAAAAAATGTGATCAATGGGAGCTTGATCCCATTAATAATACTCGTGCTTGAGATAAAAGTTGGGGATACTTTGCTTGATAGTGATGTAAATTACATTAATGATATCCTCACTTGGATTTCCAATAAAATTTATGTAACTCCTATTTTGCGCTTTGCTGATGAAATACACAGGGAAGACCGGATCAAATTCTATATGGACTTCCTGTCGAGACTTCTCGTAAGCAAGAAAACTCTCTCTGAAAAGATTAGAGCTGCGGCCTCCATCCCGTCACTTTTTGGACCATCGAAAATACCACATGTGCTTGAAACATACAAAGATGAAAACAAATCACCATCTTTTGTGGTGGTAGATTTTGATAGGAATAGAATTACTTCAAGTAGGATGATTGGGGCAACAAATGGCGTCAGAAGGTTCTTTATGAAAGAAGAGGGACCTGAGCCCAAATATGCGGTTTATGGTTTCAATGTAAAACCATTCAAGAAAGGCGAGGAATCCCCCTTGGCTGAAGATATGGGCTGTTACATTTCGGGAATCAGCGCGATAGGTGACGTTTACAGACTGAATAATGCAGCACCGATGTTCGTACCGCCAGTACTAAAGTTGGCCGATCTTCCTAGAGTCTTTAATTCGGAACAATATAAATATACCAAATTAGACAATGAAGATGCCGTGAACGATTTTAGTAACTGGTATCAAAGGCACACCGAAAAGCCTGTCAAGGCTCCATTTCCAAAGTACAGACCATACACCCATAGATACAACGTTCAGAAAGTTTCCGAGGAAATTTCTAACATATCGAGTATGATTAAAAAAGGAGAAACCGAGGTACTCAAAAAGAGGATATCACCCAAGGACATTACTAAAACCCTCCGGGGTAAAACATTTTAATTAATTCTAATAATACCAATTAATGCAACAATTAGTAGATGTATCACATGTTTCAAAAAGAGGCTCGTCACTGAGAATAACCCTTCCAAAGAAAGCCCAGGCCATACTTGGCATTAAGGAAGGAGACATTTTAGGGTTTTATGAAGAAGATGGTAAAATATTCTTGAGGAAAATGGATTAGAATCTCTAGGAAATCATTGAACTATTTAACAACACAAATTTATTCCTTGCTTCTCAATTTATCTTTCAGACCTCTTAACTCCAGATAAATGTCTGTCAAATAGTGTCCTTCCCTAAGGTTTATTCTTAAACCATAAAAGTTGAACGGTAACTCTGGAAGTTTATCCAGGATTATAATTAGAGTCCTACAAGATGAACAGAAGATGCTATGCCTTTTAATCAATTCATAGAAATAGGCATCGTTCTTCATTTTATTTAGCGAATCTAGGTAAGAATCATCACTTGAAAAAATAAGGTCCACATTTTTGATATAATCATAGTAATATAGATTAAAATTTCTCTTATGATTATGCGGATTGAAGCCAGTACGTTCAGGCTCGAATAAATAATCACCAAATCCATAAATTCCTGTTTCCCTAGCTATAATTCTCCCTATATTTTCCTTTACAGCATAGACTTCAGCCAAAGCGGCCTTGATTTTAGTGTTTAAGACAACTATATTGACTTCCCTATTAAATTGGTTTATTCTAAAAATCAATTCTTTAAGGTTCTTTACAAACTCATCTTTCCTTTCTGCTGATGGTTCTCCCCTTAAATCTAATAGCAAAAAGTCTTTGCTTGAAAGAAATTTTAGGATTACAGGAATGCCAGTTAACTCTATATTGGTGTTCATTTTTAGGGGAAGCCTGATCCCTATACTTTGATATCCTAATTTTCTACCTGCGTGGTAAAGCGATTCATAAAAAGGAGCTATATCTTTCAGAGACCCTTTATTTTTATACGACTTATTACTGGAATCAATTTGCTGTAAATGTCTCCGGGATTTTTCTTTTCTAAATCTGATGGCTTAAGCAGTTCATTAATTGTGTCAAAGACATTCCCTTCGGAGTTGACTTTCCACTCATTGTAATCACTATCTCTTTTCGGTTCTCTGAAATAAGGATAATCGACAAAGAATGGGTTACTAAAATGTGCCATCAACTCTAATAAGCCTTCAGTGTCAAGTTTGTCCCTTTTGTGGCCGACTTCAATGTAGGGAGTAAAACCTTGAACAGAATCCGCTTCTTGGTTTGAGAAATTAATTAGGTTTTTCACCATTTCATGATTCCTCAACATAGCGATATATTTCTTCACAGGCTTAATATTGCTACGTTAGCATTTTTACTTTTCCATGAAAATATGATCAGTGTCACTCTTCCATCTTCATCTTTCTTAACACTATGTCTCCGCCCTCTTGACTATAAACAATGAGAACGTAATCGTTTAAACCCAATTTCTTAATAATTTTCGACGGGAGTTTAATTTTAAAAGAGCTTCCCTTGACGAAAAGTGTGATGAGCCCAATATTCTTATAATTCTGAATTTCAGGTCTTTGATATAGTGATAGTTTACTTTAGTCGATCAAAGAATCTGTAATCTCCCAATTTAATAAGCAATCTCCCTTAGTCATTTCTCCCGTTGAAGATGAGATATTTTTTAAAAGAAAAGCCCTCCAGTGGGCATGAGTAGTGTATGCCGGAGAAAGTAAAAAGGCGGCATATTGGGCAAACTAAACAATTTCAATAAGGAATTTGTTACTGGTCCAAAAGACCGAGCATGCATTGGTTTGTTATATATTAGGGAAAACTCTTATTGAAAATGATAGGTGGAATAATGGTATATAAATTTCTTCCCCCTTTGTGAGCCCTCTGAAAGATTGAAGTTCTTAGCTTAATCGAGCTACTGATGGGATGATGCATACATTTCAAATATGTTGTTGGTTTTTCAAGTTTTAGATAGTGATTAAATAATGGATAGGAAGGCGGCAGTGCTGATTGATAACCAACATCTTAAGAAGCAGGTTATAGACCAGATGAGTGTCTATGGTGAAAAATTCTTGTTAGAATACGAAGCTTTTAGTACATTTCTATGCGACGATATAAGAGCTGAGATGTTCAGAACGTATATATACGATTGTGAGATGAAAAGTAACGAAAGGTTGTTAAGTAGCCTTAATAAAATAGATGGTTTCCAGGTCAGGAAGGGAGTGATTCAACATAGTGACCGCGGTTACAGGCAGAAACAAGTTGACATACTTATAGCATTAGATATGATCAAACTATCTATGAAAAACAGAATTGATGATATTATTCTTGTGACAGGTGACGGTGATTTTGTCCCTGTAATTGAGTTTGTTAAAGGTGAATCGGTAAAAGTTCACGTAAGATCTGGTAGCTCCTACAATAAAGAGCTTAGAGAAGCTGCGGATAATTTCAAGAAAATCCCAGATGAATATGTTGTAGGGTTGGGGTCTAACTGGGAAAAGACTAGAAAGAAGTTGTTTGGGAAGTAGCAGATTCCTCTATTTGTAATATTTTTAATTAATAGGGATGGAAATTTTTTAGTTTAGATATTGGTAAAAGAGTATTATCCCAATTTTTCAAACGGATATTCAGATTCAATCATAAAATGAGATTTAAACGCTATTCCTATCCGTTAAAACTTTATTCAGATAATTTCAAATAATATGTTCTCAGTTTTCAAAAAAAGAGTAAATTTTACATTTTGTGTTCGATGACTTGGAAGATGTACCGGAAATACATAGGTCTTAGAGAGAATGTTTCAAATCCACCATTTCCTGTCAAACCATGGCTAATGAATTTGGACTCCCACGGGCTTGTAATCGGAAAGACAGGATCCGGGAAATCCAACTACCTCCTTCATATTTTGAGGCAGGTGGGCCAGGGAAAAGGTAACATAGTTCTAATTGATCCTCACGGCCTTACCGGAGATTCCTTCCTTTCCCAATCGAACAAAGAACCTGTTATCCTGAGTGGCCATGATTACCCCGGCTCGGAAGGGAAATACACTGGAATCAATGTGCTCCAGACATCTGGAGGAGAAGAAAATGCCTTCCGTGTCGGGGATTGGCTGGTACAGGCATTCTCATCCAATGAAATAGTCTCGAACGGAACCTGGGGCCCCAGGATCAACCTGATCTTCTCCCAGGTCATGGTCAGCCTCATGCTGAGGGAGAAGGGCCTTACACTGGAAAAATTCACTGAAATTCTTACCGATCAGAAGAGACTCCTTTCCTATTTCCCCGTACAGGAGCATGCACCCATAAGGAACGCACTGAATTCGGCCAATATCACGAGAAACTGGGGTGATTTCATCATGAGTTCAGTGAACAAGCTCCTGCCTCTAGTGGGCAATCCCCTCATAAGGAGAGTTATCTCTGCCCCTGATGAAGACAGTGTGGATCTGGATCAATGCCTCCTTGCCGGAAACCACCTGATTATCCCTGAACTTAACATCGGGGAAATTGGGGCAACCTCGGCAAGCATCATTGCCTGCCTGCTCCTTGCGAGGATCTGGAGTGTTCTGCTGAACAGGGGGCCTTCAACAGACAGGACATACATCATAATTGATGAGGCACACCTTGTGCCGGAGTCCATTCTCAGCATACTCATCTCGCAGGGAAGGAAATACGGGGTTGTGCTTATACTGGCATACCAGTCAATGGGCACATTATCAGATGAGTTCAGGGATATGCTCTTTTCCAACCTTCAAAACTATGCCTGCTTCAACACCTCCGAAAATGATGCGGAGCAGATTGCAGACAATTTGACCGAAATTTCCAGGAAGAGGGTCGTAATAGATACTCTTGTCAACCAGGCAAGGCATGACGTAACTGTAACCTGCAGCAATGTCTCCTCTGGAGATGGAGCTGACATTAGATCGGGGAAATATGGCCCAGTTACCCTGAGGCCACCGCCTGTGGACATTTTATTGGATGTTGCAAAAGTTGCGGAAATCAAAGCATCGATAATAAC
>JAJZXP010000253.1 GCA_021806345.1 Thermoplasmata archaeon
TTTTAACGGGTTTAATGCTGATGATTCTTTCTTTTACCAGTTCCCTTATTCCTGATACTACCTCAGTCTGGTTTATAAGAATACAGATATTCTTTTTCTTTTCATTACTCATAGGGCTAATATTTTCCGTGCTTTCACTTTCTGACCTGTTTAAAGTTGTCAGTGGTCGTAAAGGAACCAGAGATGCTGGTAAACATGAAACCAAAACAAGAGAGATCCAAAAAAAATGATGATGGATAGATGTAAATGATTCATATTATCTTCTTAGGTTTCATGATCCTCATTTTCTTCCTAACATTTCTTATCCTTCTAAGGATGATTTTGTTAGTTTACTGGAAAATACATTTTTTTAATGCAAAGGATGATTACAAATATTCTCCAAAGGTTTTGGTGGTGGTTCCATGCCGTGGTAAGGATCACGAAATGGAAGTAAATTTTAACTCCCTTTTAAATCAGGATTATTCAAACTTTAAGATCGTTGCAGTAGTGGATAGCGTTGAGGATGAGGCTCTTGAGGTAATCAAAAAATTAGGGATAGATTACCTTCTGACAGACCACTATTCTAATGCTGCAAGCGGTAAAGTGAGAGCTATAACCACTGCCATAAGAAAATTGCCCGGTTTTGAGATTATTGTTCTGGCTGATTCTGACACCATAGTACCGGAACACTGGCTAAGAGAGATGATATTTCCACTACATAAAAAGGAAATAGGTGCGGTCAGTACTTATCCAAGATTCATCCCCCAGGGTGGATTCTGGTCTAAGGTCAAGGAGATATGGGGGTATATGGGAATTAACATGATGGAGTTCCGACCAAGCCGTTTTGTATGGGGAGGATCTGTTGCATTCAGAGCGGAGCTCATGGATGAGCCTTCTCTTAATTATTTTTCAACGGCTGTATCTGATGATGCAGCAATAACGAAAATTTGCAGAGATAAAAAAGTTGGAATTGCGTACAGTCCTGCAGCAAGTCCAAAAATTGTTGTAAAGGATGATAAAACAACTTTTCTGAAATGGGCAGAAAGGCAAATGGCTGTAAGCATTATTTTCGATAAAAGGGCGTTGATTGGTGGTATTTTTATATATGTTGGAATCATATTTTATCTCGTCCTAGTAACGTTTATGACAGTATTGGTAAACCCATTTTTTGTTATTGGTTACACCCCCTATATCCTGAATCTTGTAAACTCTGGGCTGAGGGATCCCAGGAATTCAGCTTGGCTAATTCCAATCAGCCTTCTACTTCCATTCATATACCTTTACAACATATTTAAAGGAGCGAAATCAACCCACATAGATTGGAGGGGTACAAGCTATAGAATTAAATAATCAATGGCATCCCCATATGACTTTTTGCCCACAATTTGCAATGACCTTTAATCTTCAAATGTCCATAACTGAAACTTTACATGATTAAACCTCATAATGTCCAAAGGCTATGCTTTGAACCTGGGAATTGCTGTTTTTAGTCTTAAAATAATGATTCATCATGCGTTAATACCTTTGTCACTTCTTTTAACAATATAATTGCGCACTTTGTTAAGAAAATTTAAATGTTTACCCTCTAATATTACCGCATTATGAACAAATAAATCCCGCCTGGAAATGGTGAGATGAATATTATAATGTCATTGGCCCCATAAGACAAAGTATTTAATCAAAATCTATATGACAACAAACGTGAATAAACTAAAACTTTCATATGAATTTGGGCTTGTAGGGGGTCTATTCCTTATAATTATAGCGGTTCTGGAACTGGTTCTACACTCAATAAGCAGTTACTTGAAAATTTTCGGTACTTTTCCTTCGTCCGGGGCTGTTCAATTAATTATATTCGCTCTTATTGCACTTCTTGGAACAGAATTTTCAAGAAGAGATAAGAAAATAGGTTATACATCCATGATAGTTATTGCAATTGCAGGCATGATTACCTTTGTTAATATTGAAATTGCCGGATTTGCAATAATACTCATAGGTGGCATTCTGGTTATGATGAACAAATAATTCCCTTTTTTTAATTTTCTTAAAATCAATATAGATCGATACAGTGAAAAAAATAATTAGTTATTCATATTAGAGTAACATGGAAACTACTTCTAATCGTCATAAAATTTTAATCGCAAATCCAGGGGCCGGAAAAACAGAAAGACTTTCAGAGGAAGTGGTAAAGTTAATAGGACAGGGTGTCCGGCCAGAAAAAATACTATGTGTAACATTTACAGTTAAAGCTAAAACAGAAATGGAAGATAGAATCTCCAGAAAAATGTCTGAAAAAAATTACGCAGGTTCTCTTCCGGATATAGAAACTTTCCACAGTTACTGTACTGGCTTGCTCAGACAATTCGATATGAACCCGGACATAATATCAGAGAGACTTGCTCGTTACTTTATAACAAAGTCCATTGTTTCCAGAGATGTCACTACTGGAACAGAAGAATCCCTATACAGAGAAGTGAACAGCTATATTTTAACAACAGGTAAAGTGATAAATGCGATCAAACTGATAAAAAGTTTTGGTATCCTTCCAGATGAGATATCAGATTCAGAGTCTCTTCGTATTCTTTCAGAAATGTATGAAAATCAAGAGGGTTCAGTAAAAATATCATTAGAAGAAGCAAAGGCACTCCTTAATAAGTTTCTTCTTGTCTTTAG
This sequence comes from Thermoplasmata archaeon, assembly GCA_021806345.1. Next base: position 2,653 of record JAJZXP010000253.1, read on the forward strand.
AGACTATGAAACTTACAAAAAAAACAGATTGCTGGATTATCAGGACATTCTCATTCTCGCAAGGGATATACTTAAAAAAATGAAATCTCCACCTTATGATCATATTCTTGTTGATGAAGTGCAGGATATCAGCGCTCTGGAAAGCCAGATTATAAAGCTTTCCGGGAAGAACATATTCGCTGTTGGAGATTCAAAGCAGGCCATATTCGGTTTTCAGGGAGGAAACGTTGAAAGTTTCAATGCCTTTAGAAACCATAAAGACTTTGAAAAAGAAATCATGATGCACACTTTCAGACTTCCAGGCAATGTGGTAGATTATGTAATCTCTTTCTTCAGCAGATTGAACATTGAGCAGGATATTTCAGAGTTACAGGTAATGGAAAGC
>JAJZXP010000150.1 GCA_021806345.1 Thermoplasmata archaeon
TACAAGGACAGGGGGTATTTTGGCGTTGAAGGAAGGGGGATAGACGCAACCATGGATAGATCCCTGAAGGGATACAGGCTGCCTGTGGAAAGCATCCGCCGGAATATGAGAATAACGAGGGAACGATCCAGGGGGTGAAAGACCATATTCCGTCATCAAGACAATATTCCATGGCGGTCATGTCTTCGTTACCACTATCCCAAGGGTAAGGGTGAAATGCATGTTCATGTGTCTTGGGCACAACCTCATGTGCATGATAAGGATGAAAAAGAAGGGGATGACAGCGCGAGCTATGAAAATTCCATGAAGAATGGATGAAAAAAGGGGAAAATAAGAGATAAAGGGATCATTTCCGACTACATGGATCATGAATTCACTGTAATTTTCCTGAAAGATCAATCAAGAACCAAAAATTAATATGTTGTTAGAAATTGTCCTGTGTAAAAGGCCTGCTGGTCTATTTAAAAAATATTGCTTTTCATATATTATTTCGTGAGCGCAAAGGTTTTAAAAAAAGGAAAAACATCAAATTCATTAAACCGAGAGTATTGGCTTCTGAATTTACCTATCAAATTAATAATTTGTCGGTACGTTCTTAATACATGACCATCATCTTTATTCTCAAACATCCTGTAAATCGCATTCTGTGAAGGCACGGATACAATCAATACACCGCTATCGCTTAAAATTCTGTAAAATTCAGAAATGATGAGCTCCGTGCTTTCAATGTGCTCCAAAACATTGTCAGCTATTATGCAATCGAACGCGCTGTCCTCAAAGATACCTAATTCATTCTCTTCTTTTCCTAAAATAAACTCCACATTATCAATTTCACATCTGGAAACAAGTGTATTTGCTGAGTTCAATTGATTCTCATCAATATCGATGGCAACAACATGTTTAAATTCCTTTGCAAGTGCAGGAAGCATAATTCCCATGCCAGGGCCAAAATCTAAACATTTTCCCCTACGGGCAACATAACCCAAACCCGAAAGTACATGATTGAAATTACGCCTTATAAAAAACCTCTTTACAGGATTCCCCGCAAAGTAAATATTGTTTACTCGCCCGGATCGCACAGCACAGTCAAAGCATATCTGAGCCAGATCACTCTCATAAGAAAATTTGCCCATAAGGATCAGTAGAAAGTAAATAATATATAAATATTATCACGAGTTGAAGTGATAGATTGAACTTATCTCAAGTCAAAACACGCAGTAATTTGTTAAGTGTTAGGATTTTTTCAGACATGCCTTTACAGTACTATGGTGGAGGGGAGAAAGTAATAATCAATCTGTCAAATTATGTTCATTCTAAGGGCATGGACGTGGAAATATATCAGGAAAATTCACGCGTTGAAACCAGGATGCCATTTGAGGAAATAGAAAAAGTAACTGCGGCTAGAATAACTATTACAAAATATGTTAAATACGTACCAAGATTTTTATACCAGGGAATGCCGAATTTGAATGACTTCCGCAATGGTAGGCTAAATATAATATTTCTATATAGGATACCCCCAAGACGTTATCTCAGAAAACTCAGAAGATTAGATGTTAGGGTTATATTCTGTATTCATGGGATAACGAGTGTTATACCAGCTTTATCCCCTAAATTTTTATTTTTTAAACTTTATACGAAATTCTCATTGAACTATTTCTCAAAATTTATTAGCAGTAAAAATAAGTTCATGGTACAGGTGCTCACCAAGGCGACAGAAGAATTATTGTATTCAATGGGTGCAGAGAAAAAGCACGTTTTCAAAATCACAAACGGAGTTGAATTTGATAATTTTGCAGTAGGAAGGAACAACGATCGGTTTGTGGTTATATTTATGGGCAGGATGGTAGATACGCAGAAAGGTATTGATAGACTGGCGAAAGTTCTGGTTAAATTGCCAGCAGAAATAAATGTGTCTATAATTGGATCGGGACCTGATTCGTGGCTGCTGAAACCGGCACAACGCGATAATGTCGATATTCAGGGCTTTGTTTCAGAGGAAAAAAAATATGAAAAGCTTCGTGAAGCAAACCTGTTGATCTTGACTTCCAACTTAGAGCCATTATCTTTAGCTATTCTTGAAGGACTGGCGTCTGGATTGCCCTGCGTGACAACACCGGTTGAGGGGCCAATGGAAATATTAGGGCAGGATAAATCTTTTGGTACCCTCAGTTCATTCAATCCAGACCATTTTGCCAGAGATATTATCAGTTATTTCAATGAATGGAAAAAAGACAAGGAACGCTACTTTCAAAATAAGATCAAGCGAAGAGAAACGGCGAGAAAATACTACGATCTATCGATTACGATGGAAAAATACTATGAAATGCTTGTCGCATCTTCTGACGCATTGCGAAATTAATTATGATCCGTGCTGGTCCATGCCTGATAGATGGCATCAAGCAGGGTATACAAACTGAGGAGAAATTATAAATGGCGCTGGAGAGAATGATCTGAAACATTTTTTGCAGATTCGCTCAGGAAATATGATCTATAGCTTGCAAGATTCTATTCCTTCAAAGAGCAGCTCCTGCACAGCGTTCCAGATATTCGCGAATCAGGTCAGGAAAGTCCACTAGAATCGCATAAGAGCCGATAACGGTAATATTATTGCAGAACTCAAGACAACCATCTTTGCTGTTGCATTTGAGAACTCGGCGATCAAAAACCCTGGTGATGCTTGAAAACGGAGAAAGGAAATGAAGTCGCCCTTCCATGATATCCATAGTATAGAGAGGGTGCTGTTGAGATGACAGACAAGACCATTCAAGAGTCATAGCTTCCTGCTATCATGACAGATTATGATCAGACCAGGCATGGAACTATTCAAAATCGTGGAATATTACAACATTACCAGGTGGCACTTTTCCCTGGACTACCTCATACCCATACAATACTAAAGGGGAAATCCTAAGGTAATTCTCAGGATAAGAGAATCAAAGATCGAGAGGGGGAGAATATTAAGGAGGGAAAGAAATATGAAAGAACGAAAGGGAGGTGAAACGGCCGGAACCGTCTCATAATTCTTTTC
>JAJZXP010000350.1 GCA_021806345.1 Thermoplasmata archaeon
TTTATAGAACTTAGTAGGCTGTGTTATTTCCATATAACAAAAAGAGTATACAGTATAATGGTATAAACTTTCGCATTTCATCCACATCGCAAGCTCAGTGGCTTTCATGCTCTAAACTACTTGTAAAGCAACCCTTTTTCCCTGATACTTTCAACCATAAATGATGTGCTACCGTTACTGTTAACAACAATCCATTTCAAAGGCATGACTCTAACGTTTTGAGCTTCTCCAAATTTATTTCCAGAGCTATCTTCGATTGAGAAACTTTCTGAGACGCCTATGCGCGCTTTATGAACCAGTAATAACTGGTTTAATTCAAGAAAGGAATTGCTGTCACCTACTGCCTGACTTCCAGATTGACCGGAATTGGCGTTTTCCACTTTCGTGCCGCAATTTTGACAAAACTGTTCATTATCTGGTATTTCTGCATTGCAGTTTTTACAGATCATGCCCTTAAAGTTTTCAGTTATTTATAAATATTATGGAATGTTCAAAAAATGAGCCCAAAATTACCAAACGTTGAGATTCAATAATTTTTATCAGATTAATGTCGAAGTGTAAAATATTTACTTCTGAAGTAGTTCCTTTGATGAGTTAATAATATTCCCCTTGTTATTGTCTTTCTGATTGTAATTGGAGGTTTTTTAATTTCTGTGGGCAGAGAAATACCCTGGAGAATATCTAGGGCAATGCAAGATGCTGTAATTCTCCAGTTTTTTTCTCTGTTTCCATTGTGATCAGATATTCCGTGGGTTTACACTGATCTATTTTATTCTTTCAATTGAGCCAGTGTTTCAGTTAGTTTTTCATTATAGTTTCAGGGTGCTAAAAATGTCAGAATTTTTCTCTCAGTATATTTCCTTTGTATTTTCCGGTCTGTAATTAATTTATATGGAAAGGTCTCCATGTATAGGGTGCATATTTTATTGTGTCTGGAATAGTGTGGAAATCAATTCATGGAAAGAGATACGTGGTTAAGATGGAAGAAGCGGGAGAATGAGCATTCAAGGGTGGTAAAGGAGATATATGGGTGACGAAGAAAGGCTGGCAAGAATTCTTGAAAATCCCGGATATGATATTGAAATCAAACCTTTATCCCACAGAGCAACTGCATCCATACTGGAAATTGAGAAAACGCTGAATATTAGAAAGATAGTCGATGATATCGTTGGTCACACAGGAAATGACATGTCTCTGATCTTAAGGGAGCGGAAATAATTGATCTGAACAGAAAAGGTAACAGGATTGATCATTGCTTCAGGACAATAAGCATGCATGATCTTATGACACCGGAATACCACTGGACTCCCCAGAAGATAGGGGTTCACATGCTATTTTCACACATTTCATATCTGTTTCTTGCACTGATATACAACAAAGTCAGTGACATAACATCACTTGCTTCACCAATGATGTGCTGAAAACCATAAGGATAACATTCCTGATTGGAAACAAAGAAGTCAGGAAGGCGGTACCATCGGAAAATGAAAAAGGAATCGAGGCATGAAGATTCTGGGAATAGATAAAGCGGATCAGCACCCTGAACCAGATACAAATTTCAAAGAGTAACGAAGCCACTGCAAAGTGTAAATAAAAATAAACCGTGTAAAGTCACGTATTCATTTTTTAAATGTTTAAAAAGAGTTAAAATTTTTCAATCCCTGTTTTTAGCAAGTAAGAATGCCACTAAAAATGGCACAGCCATCCACACTATGCCCGCTATAATCAGATTGCCCCCGTCGATTCCAAATGCGTTAGGATCTATGGTCAATGACCTTAAGATGCCAAACTGATTCGTAAACATTGTTTGAACAAGAGTTCCGTAACCAGAAGGGCTCGCAAAATCAAATGCAATAGATGTCTGGATGTACATTGTGCTCGCTGAAGAAATTCCCAGAGCAGATAGTATTGCCAAAGGAATTATTGCCCAGAAAAGATCAAGCACTACGAATAGTGCTATAGAAATGCCCAGTATTGCTCCTTGTGATTTTACAACGTGAGAAAACATATAGATCATGGCTAAAAATGCCACACCTTCTACAAAATAAGTCCATACGAAATAAAGGCTGAAAGAAAGGGAGAGATACAAACCAAAATAGTGATTGATTATCAGGTCTGATATCACCATTGAAAGACCAACTGCAAAGAATATTGCTGTTGCATTTGACGAGAATCTGGATGCGATAAGACTGCCTCTTGTCACCGGTCTTTTTAATACGGATTCTAAAACACCACTGGTTCTATCCTTACCATAAGTCAGGTACCCCGTAAATATGGCAAGAATAGGTATTAAGATTCCCAGAAGTTGGGAAGTTCCTGAAAATACGAGGGATTGCAGTTCAGACTGGGTTATTGGAGCATAAACAGTTAGAAACAGAGCGTCTTGAGGGGGGGGAATCAACACAGCTCCTGAGGTAGAATTTGTGACTTCTACAACGAAAGTTTTATTTTTTGCCTGATTGTAAGAAATTGACGGAAAAAGATCGTAAATTCTAAATCCTGTTTCTGTCGTTTTAAAGCTGTAATTTGTGGTGAGTGATGTATAATTCTGTATTTGGCCAACGTAAAAATTGTATGATGGAGATGATGTTCCATTTGCCCCAACATACATAAACTGTAATCCAAGCCTTGTGTCATTTGAGGTGTTGTGTATGATGTTTTGCTCTAATATAAGTCCAGAGAATTTGTCCTTTCCAGAGATTGCGTAAGATGCTGTTGGTCCTGATACAGTTCGTTTGAGAAGTGAGTATGAGTATGTTGCATTTACGAATGTTACCTTTGATGGGTTTACGGTGAATGTGCTGTTGGCGTACCCATCTTTTCCAGACGTAGCTGTATTTGTGTTTCCATTATAGGTATAAGATGCAGTAATCTTTGAAAGTGGTTGACCATATGAATTGTGTGCATATCCGACCATAGTGAGACTCGTTCCATTCACATAATATCCATATGTCATTTGAGGTGTTGTTGAAATTGGGACTGGTGAATAGGTTGAACCGTTTTCATATGCGATTAATGTCGATAAGCCAACTATGGCAAAGATCATAACAATCACAAACTTACTTGTTAGAGTTCTCTTAATCTCATATGTTATTGGCTTCATTTTTTAACACCTATTAAGGAGAAGAAATATTCTTCCAGACTTTCCCCCAGCGGATTAAAACGATATAAGCCATACCCACTGCCGGTGATATCCTTTGAAATTTTCTCTATTTCTTTATCTGGAACGGTCAGGTCTCTCAATACCACTTCCCCGTCATTTATCTCTACCTCGCCGTATTTGCTAATCATACTCTTGAAATTTTCGTCCATATTGTTTATGGACATATGTATCACAGTTTTGCCCAAGCTTTTCAGCTCGTTTCTTTTGATGATTTTTATGATGTTCCCGTGATCGATAATCACTATTCTATCTGCAACATCCTCAATTTCGCTCAGTATGTGCGATGAGAGCAATATGGACTTTCCCTCTTTCTTTAGCCTTAGCATTAGGTTTCTTACAAACAATACTCCTTCGGGATCAAGACCATTTAGAGTCTCATCAAACAGTATGTTATTTGGATCTCCGAGAATTGACTCTGCAATTGAAAATCTTTTTTTCATACCCTGAGAATAGTTTTTAAGTTTTTTCTTAAGATGTTCCTTCAGTCCAACCTCTTCCAGAAGATCATAGATCCGCTTCTTTGCATCTTCTCCCTTGAGATTGTAAAATCCAGCATAGTAATTCATTAGCTGAACTGGAGTTGCATTAGGCTCAAAATTTGGAAGTTCAGGTATCCATCCCACATTCCTTGCGGCCTTCACCTTATCCTTAACAATGTCAAAGTTATCAACCAACACACGCCCAGAAGTTGGAAGAATGATTCCGGAACTCATTCTGATTGTGGTTGTTTTTCCCGCACCGTTTAATCCAACCATCCCCAGGATTTCTCCATTTTTCATCTCTATATCCAAATTATTAACGGCTGGAGGACTTTTAGAACTGTATATTTTTGAAACTGATTCAAAAGTTATCATCTATTAATCTGATCCTCGGATTTCGTAATCGAAATCGTATTATAAAAACTGTTGTGAAAAAAAGGACTTCCCCTGGAAAGAGTTTAAACCTATGGAATTATGGACTGACTATGTTAACCAAATGGCAGGCAACTTTTATAGGTCTAGGAAATATAATTGGTGCAGGTATATTTGTGCTTGCGGGGTCAGCTATTGCAGATGCAGGTCCGGGGGCAATTGTCGCATTTGTCATTACTGCTATTCTAGCACTGACAATTGCTTTGAACAGCGCAGAATTATCCTCCAAGATCATTTCTCACGGTGGTTTATATTCCTTTACGAGAAAGACCTTAGGAGATCAGGCTGGATTCGTGGTGGGATGGCTTAGGGCCATATCCTATGCTATAGCCGCTTCTGCAGTCGCAATTGGTTTTGGCTCATATCTGCTGTCATTTGTAAGTTTGCCCTATGATTATGACGTAATTATGGCGGCAATTGTAATTGCCGTTGCTGCTGCGATAGACTACAGGGGTATTGACACTGTTGCAAAAATTGAGCATGTTCTTGTTTTCATCACAATAGCAGGTCTTGTAGTGTTTATTTTAACATCACTGATATTTGGGAAGTGGGAAATGCCGAGATTTACTCCAGTTATTTCCAACAGACCGTACAGCATAATTGAAGCAGCTTCTCTGGCATTTTTTGCCTATTCCGGATTCAACACTATAGCGACACTTGGCCCTGAGACAGAAAACCCTGAGAAGAATCTGCCATTTGCCATACTGATGGCAATGCTGATAAGCACGACTCTCTATATTATAATCATATTTGGAATGCTTGCTCTGATGCCATACAGGAAGTACGGAATTTCCGGAAATCCACTGTTTGAGGCACTGATATATGCACATGCTCCTGTAGTTATTGAGTATCTCATAAATATTGTTGCAATAATAGCAACATTTACAGTTACTATTTCCCTGATTGTTGCTGGTTCAAGAACACTTCTTCAGATTAGTGAGGATAAATTGCTCCCATCGTTTATACAGGGTAGGGCGAAAGATTCCCCTAAGAGAGCGACAGTAATTGTTGCAGGTCTTGCCATCGCATCCCTGTTTATTGGAAATTTGCAGGCAATTGCCCTTGCCTCGAACTTTGGAGTTATCTTTTCCTATTCTCTAACTGGTCTTTCTGTTGTTATTCTCAGGAAAAGAAAGGTGGATGGAAAGTTCAATTCTCCTTTTTACCCGTATGTCCAAATTTTGTCAATTGTCCTATCTGCGGTTGTTATGTATGCATTGGGTATTGAGGCGTTTTACATTGGAACTATTACCATTCTGACCGGATTTTTCCTCTACTACATAGAGAAGGAAGGGCTGATGAAAAGGGGAAGAAAAGGTGATATAAAAAATGATAACACTGTTCAGGCAAGCACCGATAATTCTTGAGAAAGACCTTTTTATCTTCACCTGAAATCGATCCGTTGAAAGTGACGGACCGTTCCTTTTTCATTCAATTGTTTATTTTTTTAATTCTCTAATGCTTTAATATATGAAATGTAATTGACAATGGAATGGCTGGGAAGTTTATAGTTATTGAAGGCCCTGACAGATCCGGAAAATCAACTCTATCAAATTCGCTTAACTCTGTTCTTGAAAACAGGGGATTTAAAACATATTTGACACACGAACCTACTGACTTCATGGATCAGGGACTGAATATACTGAAGCAGATTGACAGAAAACAATACTTCATTTTACTCGGAATGTTCTTGAGAGACAGAAACAATCACAATGAAAAAATTTTAGAGATGCTGGGAGAGGATAGAATTGTAATTTGCGATAGATATTCCCTTTCTACCCTTGCCTATCAGGGCGTATATTTTAAAAACCATTTCAGCGATCCTGAAGAATTCATAAAATGGATGGAAACAACACTTTCCATATGTCACTTAAGGCCCGACATGACTTTGTTCCTTTCCCTGAATGATCCACTGAGCAGAAAAGTCAATGAACTGGAAAGAAAATTAACAACCTTTGAGAATGGAGGGTATCTGGAAGATGTAAATAGGATGTATCACGAGGCAATAAAAAGAAAAATATTTTTTGACCCAGGACATGAGATAGACGCATCATTACCAAAGAATATAGTACTGGACAATGCTCTGAAAATCCTGGAAAAAGTTTTGTAATTTTAAAGAGTTGTGGTTATGACCTGATCTCCATCAAACAGAACTGTATGTTCTGCCTGAGATATCATAGCTCCTTTATGCTCTTTTAGGACAGCAAAATGGCTTATCTGTTTCATAAACATATTTTTCTTTAAATATTCCTTGTAATCTGGCTCAATCTTAGCAAGCCACCTTTCTGCAAATGGTAAGGTATTAAAATTTTTAATTACCGGGTCGTTTGGCTTGGGTTTTGTGCCGCTAAAAATGTAGATATTTCCACCCATTCCATTATGTATCATTCCAATACCTGTTGATGCGAATGGCTCTATTGCTATGAGTTGGCCATCCTCTATCCTTCTTCTATTACCGTCATCATAGTTTGGCACAAAAATGGTTGAATGCAGGTCATTTTTTTTAATTCCATGACCCCCTAGATTTTTCACTGGCTTGAACCCGTATGCGTGAATAACTTCCTCTATTGCCTGTCCAATTCTGTTAATCTCAATGTTAGGTCTTAATACACTCAGCGCCTTATCCAGCGCCTTTCTGGGACATTCTATAAGATCACTGTATTGACCGTTTTCCCCCACTTCAACTGTTGTAGCATTGTCTGAAAGATATCCACCGACTGATGCACCTATGTCAACTTTTACAAGATCTCCCGTTTTGAATACTTTTTTATCATTTGGAGCAGGGGTGAAGTGGGCTGCTTCATTGTTAATGGACAGATTGAGAGGAAATGACGGGACACCTCCACTTTCTCTGATGAAATTTTCAACCTTTTCGGCTACTTCCAAAAATAAAGTACCGGGTTCTATGAGTGTTGAAGCTAACTCAAGAGCCTTTTTCCCGAGTTTTCCAGCCTCCAGAATGTTTCTTTTCTCTCCTGCATCCATAGTATGTTATGATATGAAAAGATTTATAGAATTGCCTCTATGTGTGATTTCTGATCTGAATTTCATTTTAATTTGACTCTTCCACCGTTAAACTTACCTTTTTCCAATGTACTGGACAAGATGATATAAAATCCAATATGAATTTATACAATATTGAAATAAATCCATATGACTTGGTATAAAGTTACAAAGGAATCAACAATGAAAGATGGTGATCTGTTCAAGGCTGAGATGAACGGAAAGCAGGTACTGATCATAAGAGATGATGGACATTACTACGCAACATCGCATCTGTGCACCCACGAAGATTACGACCTTTCAGAGGGTTTTATGGATGATCATCAGTTAATTTGTCCAAATCATTTTGCCACATTTAATCCAAAGGATGGAAAAGTCCTTAGCCCTCCAGAAGGTGCAGGAGACATAACCTCACTAAAGTCATATAAAGTGAAGGTAGAAAACGGGGATGTAATGGTAGATGTTGAATGAACATTCTTGTTCTGGTAAAGCAGATTCCAGAAATTAGTAAGATAACATTTGACCCGGAAACGGGAAGAATTAGGAGAGAGGGCGTGCCCTTGATCATGAATTCTTTCGATAGAAGAGCAGTTGAAGAAGCAATTAGAATTAAGGAGAGAATTGGTGCTACTGTTACTGTGGCCTCAATGGGACCGCCGCAAGCTGCAGATGTTCTGGATGATGCGCTTAGGATGGGAGCGGACAATGCTGTACTCATTACAGACAGAAAGTTTGGAGGTGCGGATACCTGGGCAACCTCAAGCATTCTTTCATCTTATGTCAAAAAGATAAATCCGGATCTTGTTTTTGCGGGAAAATATTCCCTAGATGGGGAAACATCCCAAGTTCCGCCACAGATTGCACAATTTTGCAACCTTAACTTCATATCCGGTGTCAGCAAGATAGAACTTGAAGACAGGTTACTGCGAGCGGAACAGGAATATGAGAATGGGATCAAGTTTATAGAGACAGAATTACCCGCTTTAATATCAGTGAGCGAAAAAATAAACAGGGCCAGAAGAGTGGATGATTCGGTTCCTTCTATGAAAGAAAAAATAAAAACGGAAAATAGCGAAACACTCAACTGCAATATTGTTGGAATAGAGAATTCCTTGACAGTGGTTGAAGGCACTGAAGTTTTGCATGAGAATAGGGATACAAAATTCATTGACATGAAAAGAGCGCTAGAAATTCTCGAAGAAGCATTAAACAAGAATCACTCCGAAAATGATATCCAAAAAACTGAGGTTAACAAAAATAAGAAGAATGGAATGATTTTGGGAATCGGACTTGGTGATGGAAAAACTACTAGAGAAATAGCTTCAAAAATTAACGAAATTGCCCTTGAAATCGCATGTGAAATTGTGATTGTTGGTAATGTGGATCCAAAGGATCTCAGTGGAATGCCTGCAAACAGGTATTTACATTTCAAATCAGAGGATATTTACTCAATTGCAGACTATATTGGGAATTTCATAGTATCCAACAAACCAAATTTTGTGATCTTTCCTTCAAATTCCCTGGGAAGGGATATAGCCGGTATGATTTCGGCAAAATTAAATCTTGGATTAACAGCCGATTGCGTTGACATAAGATGGGAGAGTGGAAAGCTTGTCCAATTCAAACCAGCTTTTGGTGGAGGAGTTGTTGCAAGAATAACTTCAAAAACAAAACCAGAAATGGCAACAGTTAGACCCGGGATGTTTAAGGAAACCCATTCGGATGAAAGTTTTCCAGTAGAGGAAATTTTGACCAGGAGTTCTGAAAGAATTAGAATTCTCAAAGAAGAGAAAGTTGAAAGCAGACTAAGACAATTACAGTCATCGAAAATAGTTATTGCGATAGGCAGAGGTATTGTTGGAAAAGCGATTGTGGAAAGGGTAGTCGAAATTTCAGAAAAACTAGGTATTGGTGTTGGAGGCACAAGACCTATTGTGGACATGAAGCTGCTACCAAGACAACATCAGGTTGGAATTACCGGTCTCTCCATTTCTCCAGACCTTTACATTGCACTTGGGGTTTCAGGCCTTGATAACCACATAATGGGCATCAGATATGCAAAGGTGGTTATTGGAATAAATAAGGATCCAGAGGCACCAATTTTCCATCATGCGGATTATGGTGTGGTCGGAGATGCTTTGGAATTTGTAGAAATGCTTCATAAATACTCAGACTTAAAGAGTCAAAAACAGTAGTGCTATTGGTTGTAAACCTGTCTGGGTCCTCTTCCCCTAGTGTTGACCTGCCCCGCCTCATATTTTTGCAATATAATGCCCACAATCATAGCAAGAGCTGCAAAAAGTTGGGAACTAATGTTTGGAAGCCCCATGTCATAAATGGCGATCCAAATTGAAAGCGCTCCTGCGAAGGCAGCAACGTAAATTATTACCCTGTTAAATCTTATGTAGCAAAGTGCAAAAGCTATCAGCGCAACCACCCCAGCCACGGCTACTCCTGCACCTGAAATGTATGCAATGCCTAGAAATACCGTAAATGCAATGGATGCACAAATCCCAAGCTGTGCCAGAAACTTGAAGAGAGCAGCGCCGATCACCGCTCCTATTGCGAATACCAGTATATCCGGTAACCCAGTAAAGTGCAATCGGACAATGAGGTATGCTGTTATAACGAATCCTCCATACGCTCCCAGTGCAATCATTATTAGTTTCCAGGATTTTTCACCCCTGAAGCAAAGGGCTATTCCAATAAGGAGCAGTATAAGACTGACAGTGAAAGAGGAGTAACCAAGGAGGTTTGATGGCAACAGATGGTGAGAAACTACAAAATCCATTTATTGTATGATATAAACTTCCCGTATTTTATTATAATGATACCGCTAAATGAAAATCTAATGCTACAATAATTCAAAATTCTCCTGAAATTCAGTGAATATTAACCCATTTAAATTTGTTTTGAGATAGTTCACTCTCACCGGTATATTGCTCAATTACTTTTACCTGTAAGATTCCAGTAAACTGTTGCGGCTTCAAACGCCTTTTCTTTCGAAAGAAATGGAAATGACTGTTTCATTATTTCCTTTTTTGTTTTCTTTATTTCCCTCATATGTCTTCTTACAACCTGCACTTTGGCTCTTTTGGAATTTTTGCTGTTGCTTAGATCTGAATGAAAAGTGCTTCCAATATTTTCCAGCTGTATGACTCTGCTTAACCCCATCGGGATGTTAAGATTTACACCCTTGAGATCAAGGAATCCTTTACTTGGGAAGAATACTGTATAGTCACTGATCCCCAAATTAATCCCTATGGTAACTACCGCGTTTTCTATGTTCCCGATGGGCAGGTCCATTGTAATTTTATTTCTTATTATTTTCACAATTTTCGAACTGGTTATCACGTATCTGGCATTGAACTGGGCCCTGATTTTTAAAATGTACAGAGAGATGAAAAGGATGAAGATAAATAATGCTACTCCAAGATAGGTAAGACTGAATAGAATCTTTCCCATTAAAGTTGGTCCACCCTGTCCTAAGGAACTGACAATCCCAACGGATAAAGTAAGCGTTATCGTTAAAACATGTGTCATCATCCTCTTTCTTAAAAATTTTCTATAATCTTCATAAAGCGGACTGTATTCCCCCAGTATTCTTTCACCAGGCAAAATTTCCCCAAGATCCATTTCTTTATTTCTCGACTTTCTGCCCACATTGTAGTTATTGGTATTTCCTGAGATAAATATGTTTCCGCACACTGTGCAATGATCATTTCCTTCTATCATGGGAGACCCACACTGAGTGCACCTTTTTTTCCTTATGATACCACTTACAACAAAGATTTGAATTAGATATTAATTTTTCTGAATATGCGGCAGTGATTTACCCACATCACAAATCCAACGATGTTCTTGCTTTTATCTTTTTTAAATAGGTTAATTCTGGCCAATTTCTATTTAACGCTGTACCCAGTATCGTGAGAAGTTCTATTCTTACCAGTAAAATACTGGTTGCTGATGATCGAATAGTATTCACTCCTAATTTTCCTAGCCAATTCATAGTCAAGATAGTTTAAGAAATACCTCCTCCTTATTCTTCTTGGAACATTCCACCTGATTCTTCCAACGAAAGAACTCATTCCTCCATATTCATACACGCTGGAAGTTAACTGATGCCAGCTAATGGGTTCTTCGGGAATTTTTCGCATCTTTCCTAGCAAACCATTAGGAAAGAAAAACAAGGAGTAATAGGCAGAGGAACCTTTTACATCCCGAATTACAATGCATTGAAGAGCCTCCTCGCTGTCAATCTTTAAAACTATTCTATTCCTGAATATTCCATAGATTGCGTCCGTTGTTAAAACATAATCCTGATTGAATAAGACTTTTGTTCTCCAGAAGACGTATATAACTGATAAATTGCTTATTATAAGCAAAGTTATTGCAATATAAAGATAAAGAAGTTCATTGTAAATTATTGCCAGTGATATGCTTAATGCGGTGAAAAATAAACCAAAATAAAAACCTTCGACCTTAGTTTTCCTTACGACTCCTTTTAAATCTGATGATGGATGGAATATTGCAACAACCCTTCCCGTGATCCGTGGGTCATTCCCATAGCCAAGAGAGTTAGGTTCATAATCCTTACTTATCCTAACCATACTTATGTGTTAACATAGTCCAGCTATGGTTTAAAATTATTCCTTTTGATACAGTACGGAATGTTTTAAATTTTGATTATGCATAGACCATGGTGGCAAGGGTTATTATTTTAAAGGGTGACAAAGTTTCACTTGGTATACTGTCAAGGGAAGATGCACCTGAACTTTTCAGAATGATAAATAACCCAAAAGTTTCAATATTCTTGAGATTCCCGAGACGTATTATCGGCCTTGTGGACGAATATGAATGGATAGATAACAATTCAAATGTGGTTGGAAAAAGTCATCATTTCGGGATAATTGAAAATAAGTCAGATAAAATAGTGGGAGTTACCGGAGTGGAAGACATTGAGGCGATGACTAATGCTCATGTGGGTTATTTTATTGACGAGGAACAGTGGGGAAACGGTTTTGCGAGCGAGGCATTGAAACTGGTTGTATATTACTCATTTAATATCCTGAACATTAGGAAATTGTATACTCACGTTTACGAGCCAAATAAGGCATCCAGAAGAGTGCTTGAAAAAAATGGTTTCCAGAATACAGGTGTGCAAAAGGAACATCATTTCATAGAGGGCAGAGGATACACTGACAACCTGTATTATGAGCTTTTGAATCCTGCAAGACAAAAATAAGCAATCTTTGAAGATAATCAAGGAGTTTTTGCCATGAATTGTGGTGAAAGTCTTATTTTTTAATTTGATTTTCCAGTCTCATTGTTAACTTTCTTCACGAAATTCAATGCATCCTCCCAGTTCATATAATCAAAGTGACTTCTCTTAAAGGATTCATTTGTGGATTTTTTGAAATTTAATAACTCTCCATTTGAATGTCTTCCTATGTTCAGGTTGTTTTTTATTTTTCTTGGATTCTCATTTTGATCTTTCATAGTACTCATTTTACGGAAAAAGCGTTTCTGGTGCCTTTCTTCTCTTAAGAACTTAATCTGGTAATAGCCCATAGCCTTATTATTTGGAACCATTGCCCTTGTTATAGAGCTTCTTTCTATTGATTCCAGGACTTTGTCTCCTTTGACGATTACCAGTCTGTTATTTGTGATAATATAGTTTCTTTTTATTTTGCTGAAGATTTTATGTTCGGTAAGAAATAGAATAATAAAAATAAAAGCGGTAATGATTGTTCCGATAACATAAAGGTCGCTGGGTATGCCAATGACAAATGTCAAATAAAAACCAACTATGGTAAATGAGGCACTTAACATCTGTCCTGCCATACTCCTGTATATTAATTTTTTAGACGGACTGCAGATAAATTCAATTTTCTCTTCTGGAAATATATTTGCATAGAACGATTCAATTAATTCTGTTGAATGTTCTTGGATTGGCAAATTTGAGTTTGCGTTCAACCGAAAAACGGTACTGCAGTTCCTGCAGTATGATCCATCCTTAGACGGGGATATTCCGCAGTTCTGACATAATCTTTTCCTCCGAAAGCTTAGCAACTATCTTTAATATTTCAACATAATAAAAATATTTACCTCATATTAAAGGTATAAATTCCTGCATAAGATATGTTTCTAGGAAAAAATTTAAGAAATATCCTGTTGATGAATGTTTTCTAGAATGAAAGTGATGAATGGCTCATTTTGTTTTAGCTACAATTCTTAGAACATCTGAATCCTTTAACTGGTAATTTCTCCCGACTACCATTTTGGTTCTTGCATTTATAGCCTTGATAAAACCTTCACCTATATCAGAGTGAACGGCGAATGCAAGGTCCTCAGCCGTCTCCCCTTCAGACATGATAAAAGCGTCCGGGAGTATATTCCCATCTTTATCCACCCACTTTGTGTCGTCATATACGGGATAAACTATTATTCTTCCGAGTCTCCCTTTTATCATCTCTCCCATTATTTCAAAGACTCTCTTTATCTTCCCATTTGCGTAACTTTGATTGATCTTTTCAAGTGCAACTTTTTGCTTTTCATTTGCCTTATCTGTTGGAGTTAAGTCTGTTAGACTGTTTATCAGCCCTGCACCATATGCTTTCTCTATAGACAGTTCGTAGTCGGATGAGATAATAGAGTATCCAGATCCGATGAAGTCCTCGTAATTTTGAATTAAATCACCCTTATTCACTATTCTTATCATCGGTCTAATTTCCTTCATAACAATTTCAGAGAATTGCAATTTATCCTCGTCAGTCCATTTGGATATGTCATCTTTCAGATGGTGTCCTGACAGTACTGATCTTACGTCCTTGAGATTAAGATTGAAAAACGATGCTTTTTGAAGAATGACCTCCTCAAGAGGTGTCTTCGTTTGTGAAAATTTTCTCACAAACTTTTCCCAGTCGCTTGAAAATCTTGATGAAAACCATTTTAGTATCTCGATTTCAGTCCGTTCAGCTTCCTTTGTGACCGCTTCTGCGGTGAGAAGATGACCTTCGTCATCAAGTGGGTCCAGTAAAATTATAATTGCACTGGTATACCTCAGGGCGTCCATAAACAAATTCCCCATTCCTTTACCTTCGCTTGAACCTTCTATGAGTCCTGGGACATCAACCACGAGAACAGGCACAAATCTTTGTCCGTTTTCACATTTTCCATGCTTTGGGTTGCAGAGTTTTCCAAGATCGAGATGCGGGCATCTTGTTTCCATGAAACCCACTCCCTCATTTGGTTCAATAGTTGTGAATTGATAATTGCCAATTGCAACCATTGTGCCAGTTATGGCTGAAAAGAGAGTGGACTTTCCTGCATTAGGTTTACCTGCAATTCCAATTTTCAATGAAGCCATTGTTCCACATTTACTTGTTGTCCGTGTGTGCAACGGCTATTTTTCTCATATCGAACCCCTTGGGGCAATTGACCTTTTCGTCTATACTTTTAATATTTACTTTAATCTCATTTCCGTAATGAATTATATTGCATTTTTCAATGAATTCACAGGTAATATAGTCACAATTCTTACTCCTGATCCTCATTGAAGAACCTTCCTGTAATTTATTTCCATACTCCGCAATCAACTCGTCGTTAACCTCTTCAACCTGGACGGTAACTACCTTGTCGTGATTAAAAACCATACATGGATGCTGGTTTTTCCTCACCTCTTTAATCACGTACTTCCTTCCATGCTCCAGATTGAAGCAAACGTTTTTGATCTTGCATTCTGAGCATGTTTGCAGTGGTTGAACAAATGTAAAAATATTACCTTCCTGCGCTTGATCCAAGCCTATTAATGATATCTTTGCTGCCATGATATTACCCTAACTTCAATTATCGTTCAAATTATTTCCGTTATTTTCAGGGCATTTTCAGCAGCATTATAACTAAGATCCATGTCTCCCAGGATTGTGAACCTTTCTGGTCTGATTCTATGTGCTGATCTTACTGCTTTTATAATTGTATCATCGCTAATTCCGTAATCCTTTGCCCTTGTTTTAATTCCAATCTTCCTGTAGGTTTGTGCAAGGCCTTGCCAGTTTCCACCGTGTAAAAACATTGTGACAATTGAGCCAAGAGCCACCTGTTCTCCGTGTATTGCCCTTCCCGGTGCAAGCATATCGAGTGCGTGTGCAATGAGATGCTCCCCACCGCTTGCAGGTCTAGATGATGCTGCAATGGCCATTGAAGTTCCTGAAGCAAGAATCTGTTTGGTAACCAACCATACTGATTCTTCTGTATTCGGCATTATGAGATGAGCCTTTTCAATCAGTTCTCTTGCGGCATACTCAGCAATTGCAGCTGCACTGCTACTGAAGTCCTCACCCCTCAATCTGTTAGCCAGTTTCCAGTCAAGTATTGCGGTTTCGTTTGATATTACATCAGCTGCTCCAGCGCTCAGATATCTGAATGGTACCTTTATCATAACGGCTGTATCCGCGATTATGGATACTGGCATTACCCCTTCTTCTGACACTGACCATCCTTTCCTCTTAATGGATGCTCTGGGAGAAGCTATTCCATCGTGACTTGGAGTTGTAGGTATACTTACCAGTGGAACGTCAAGGTAGTATGCTGTCTTTTTTGCAAGGTCAATTTTACTTCCTCCACCAACACCGACTATCATCCCTGCGTTGTTCTCCTTCGCTTCTTGAGTCACTTTGTTTAAATTTTCCTCATCAGCAGGTCCCGCCACTATTATTTGATTTTCAATTGAAGATCCTGTAAGAATGTCGGATATTTCCCTTCCAGCGACTTCCATTGTGTTATGACCAGTAACAATGCACACTGTTCCTGACCTCAAATTTTTCCTTGTGACATCAGTTATTCTTGACAAAACACCGTGGCCAACGTAGATGTCTCTTGTAAATTGCATGAATTTAAATTTGTCGAACTCCATAATCCCAGATGACGTATTCATGTATTCTTCAAATATAAATTTTGATAAAAAAAGAATGACAGGTGACTGCCAGATATTTAAATTTTTAGAATTCCATCAGATCAGTTCCCATTACCCCGTTTGACATGAAAGAAAACTCATCCTTAGAAACTGAGATGACTCCTGCCAGTTTTCCATTAAATGCGTCAATCTCTTCCACGAGTATATTTTTAAGGGGCTTTTGGCCTATCTTTGAATATATTCTGTAACAAAGCAGATGCTTTGCGATTTCCTCCCCATATCCCGTGGCCACCACAGCACCATTCTCCCCACAGTAGATTCCTGCACCTATAAGGGGTACGTCACCCACTCTTCCCGGCATCATGGGGGAAGCTCCACCGGTTGATACTGCTGCAGCAAATTTCCCCCCAACTCTGGCGACTGCACCCACAGTATCGTGGGGTTCATCCACATATCCAAGTTCTATCAATCTTTTCATTTCCTTGTATCTATCTTCATCTCCTGTTTTTCCCAACAATGCATCCTTCATTTTAACGTAGTTTTCCCTTGCTTGGTCGGTAGAAGGATCGTATTCCGTATATCCCATTTTTCTCGCAAATAATTTAGCTCCCCTTCCAGATAGCGCGATATGGGGTGTTTTTTCCATCACATCCCTTGCAACCAGAATCGGATTTTTGACACGTTCTATATTAATAACTGCACCAAATGATCCTGGAATAGACACTGCAGCATCCATCTGAATGGTACCATCTATTCTGATCACTGAACCTGTACCAGCATTAAATCTTGGATCGTCTTCGAGCATGACTACCGCTTTTACAACTGTATCGAGAGCATCTGAAGAGATGCACTTACCGGCTATACCTAACATATCTTCCTTATTCCTACCCTTCGAACCCACCCCGCCGTGGATTAGAATGAGATTCCCCATGTTCAGGTATGCAACACTCATAAAAAAACTAATTATGTAGGTACATATCAGGAAAGCAGGGCTCGTAGTCTAGTTGGTTATGATGTCGCCCTGACACGGCGGAGGTCACCGGTTCAAATCCGGTCGGGCCCACTTA
>JAJZXP010000147.1 GCA_021806345.1 Thermoplasmata archaeon
ATAAACCATGGGTCGAAGAGAAAAAGCTTAAAGAATTCATTTTACAGAATAGATCATATAATCTTTTTGAAAATAAGGATAATACTGTGGAACTCAGGTTTTCTCCAGAGATGCCAGAAGCACAGGCACACCTACCCAATGGGCAGCCAGTTGAACACATTATGAAGGGTATAAAGGAAAATGGAAAAATATACTTTCTTTCATTCAAAACAGTCAGTTCCATAGGAGAAACAGAGACGCAGCTTGAGGGAGAAGATGATCCAATAATGCTCTGGTTGCAGTTTATTTGATCTTGGTAAAATTTCCACCAATCATCGTATAAAAGATTAGATTCTGATCTTAGTTAAGTCTTCATTTCAAAAGCATTGATAGCAAGTATGTTTCCAGGAATTATTGATATTGTTATTAGATCTATCCATGGAATGCTCATTGTGAATCAATTTTTAAAACACAGATGTGGCTTTCATTGTCTTCTCAAAGCACTCTTTCATTTATATTAAAATTAATTAAGTAACTAACCCTAACAAAGCTTGGTAATAGGTGGATATAAGGTATATTTATTTTGATGAAAGTGATGATCTGGGGTTTTCGGAGAAAAGCTCAAAATTCTTGATTATATCAGCTTTCATCACAGATGATCCGAGGAAGTTGGATAGAATAATTAAAAATGCTAGGAGGAACAAATTGAAAAATAAATTAAAAAATGCAAATGAAATAAAATTTAATAAATCCAGCCCAGAAGTAAGGAAATATTTTATAAATAAATTGAATGAAACCTGCTCCTGTAGTGGTATTAATTGTATTATGGAGAAGAAAAAAGTATCAAGCCCATATTTAAAAGAGAATAAAGATAAGCTATATAGTTTTGTAGCGGGACGTCTGGCCGATGCAATTAAATTAGATTGTGACAATGTTGAAATACGAATTGACAAATCTAAAAGGAAAAGTTTACTTAGAAAGGATTTTAATGAGTATTTAAGCCAAAAGTTAAAAAATGGCAGTAATTTCAATGAACCTGTAATTATAACACATAGTTATTAAGAAAATTTTAGTGGAATTCAGTTAGCTGATATATTAGCAGGAGCTGTATATCATAAATTTAACAATGGAGACTCTCAATATATTGATATAATAGATCAAAACAAATTCCCTCAAAAGTACATAGAATTGTGGAAATAAGAAATATGCCAGAGCCAGTTAGTATTGTCTTTATGCACCTCAAGGTACAGTTAACTAACCGGTCTTACCTGTAGGAAGCCATTAATTTACTATTTATAAATTTTCGGAGCAGGCTCTCAATTATACAGCGCTATACCGTTTTGATATTTTTTACAATATTATAGAACGTGGATTGCCAGTGTATAACCTAAATAAAAATTCTAAATACTAATAAATCAACATGTTTAACCTTTAGTAGCATGCCGTGAGCCGGTATTAGCATTTTGGTATAATCCCCTACATATTTATAGGATTATGTGATCTGAAGGTATGGATATGTTGAATGGAGAATTAAGAAGGCTAGAAAATGAGAAAATACCTAAAGCTTCAATCGACAAAATAAAGGAATTTCTTACTTATCTCAAGTCAAGAGAGGAACTAAGTGATAAAAGGCTGTATTTCTATTCTAATTATTTGAGGACGATTGCCAGAACAATGGGTAATGAGTTTGTTAACCCTTCTGACCAGGACATAGAGAAAGCATTAATGGTCCAGAGAACCAGGGACGGGAAGAGAGGTAAACTCTCGGAATGGAGCATTGAAGGATATAAGCAAGCAGTCAAAAAGTTCTATTCCTGGATGGGTAAACCAGAGGTTGTCACATGGATCAAGAGAAATAATAGGCCTAACTATAAAGTGAAACCAGACTTTACAATTTCTCAAGAGGAGGTAGATCTTTTGATTGCTTCATGTAACAATGCCAGGGATAAAGCAATATTCTCTCTGCTTTATGACACTGGCATAAGAATAGGTGAAATGTTATCATTGAGGATCAAGGATGTTCAATTTGATGAATACGGCATGAGGCTCCTAGTTACTGGTAAGACTGGTACAAGGAGGGTCAGGGCCACCGGAGATTCAGTGGGATATCTAAGAGCATGGCTCAATGTACATCCTGATCAGTTCAATGATGATGCCTGGTTATTCTGTAAGATCGGTCATGAGACGTCAGGAAAAAGCAATTTGAAGGAGCAGCTAGAGGGTGGTCAGGTTTACAGAGTGTTCCACAGGGTCAGGGAGAGAGCAATAGAATTAGGATTTCCCAAATCCAAAAGAGTTAATCCGCATAAATTTAGGCACAACAGAGCCTCTCAGCTGGCACCGAAGATTTCCGAGTCAATATTAGAGAAACAGATGGGATGGGTACCTAGTTCTAAGATGACAAGAGTATATGTTCACTTGAACGATGAGGATTCGGATTATGCTATTCTAGAAGCTCAGGGTATTAGGCCTGAAAGAAAACCAATAGAAGTTAGGAAAACGAAGACTTGCCTAAACTGTAAAACCCCCAACCCTTACATGTCTAAGTACTGTTTGCAGTGTGGTCGTCCACTAGAATATGAAGAAAACGAGATATTGAATAGGAAAATAGAACTTGCAGCTGATAGACTGGAAAAGACTGGAGCACTTGGAGAAACCGAAAAGGTCCTTATATCTTCATTAAAAGAAAACCCCGAACTTGAAGCAGAGTTATTACTAGCGATCCTAAAAGGCCTGAAGAAGAATGGGAAATTGGAAGAACTAAAGAAGTCTATGAATGACTGATTATATGTCCTCTTCAAACAATGGCAATATAATTACATTAAGAAGTTTTAGCAGTTCTTCAAACAAAGTAGATGAAGGCAATATTTTTAAAAAAATAAGTAGATGGGTTCATTTTAATTATAATGCCTAAGGCATCATGAATTTAGATTAAGATCATGGCCAAGAAGATCTCATGGATCCTTACCAGGAGATCCTTATAATTCACTCAGATCCTTTTTACATGCATGTAACATATCAATGAATATAGGCTTTCGA
>JAJZXP010000006.1 GCA_021806345.1 Thermoplasmata archaeon
CGCATTGTTCGTGATGGGGATAGGAAACGGACTTTTTGCTGCACCCAATACGGCTTCCATTATGAATTCTGTTCCTGCACATCTCAGGGGAGTTGCATCTGGCATGAGATCGACAATGCAGAATGCTGGTATGACCGCCAGTATGGGTATATTCTTCACCATTGTTCTTTTTGGCCTTTCTAAGGGGCTCCCAACAACTTTGTATCCAAGGTTAATCTCTGCGGGTATAGCAAATTCTATAGCCTCGACCCTGTCTGTACACTTTCCGCCGACAGTTGCTCTCTTTTCAGCATTCCTAGGCGTCGATCCTATACGTTCAGTCCTTCAGGCTCTCGGTATTTCGATTTCTTCTCTGGGACCAGGTTTTGCTATAATAGATAAACCGGTGTGGTTTGCAACCTCCATCGCGCCATCGTTCATGTCCTCCCTCAGGATAGCTTTTTACATAGGCCTGATTCTTTCACTTTCAGCTGCTGTACTTTCAATATTCAGAGGGAAAAAATATGTCTCGGATGAAGCTTTATACAGTTCAGACGAAAATGAAATAAGCAATACAGACTTAAAGAGCACAGTTAAAGACAGTAATGGGTCAATTGGTAGTTACAAACAGCTATGGAGAGAAAATGGAGGGAAAAAATGAATCGCGGAATAGAAATATGGCGTGAAATATCAACAATCAGTTCAAGACTTCTTCGTGAATCAGAAAAACAGCTTAATGATAAGGGCATTTCTATAGTAGAATTTCGTATCTTGCGTGACCTTAACGAACGAGGAGATATGCCAATGGTTAAACTCGCCAAGCTAAATTTTATTACTCAAGGATGGACAACAAGCTTGGTTGACAGACTCGAACAAAAAGGATATGTGCAACGTACAAGAAGCAGTCTGGATAGGCGCGTGATCAATATAAGTTCCACTGAAAAGGGCTCTGAATTTTATTCCACAATAAAATGTATACACGAGGCTTTTGTTAACGAATCATTAAAGTTCCTTAGTGACGAGGAAGAGAGTATGCTTATGTTGTTACTGAAAAAAATAGACTTGAACCTAGAAAAAAGTTTTGATCTTATATCAGAGGTAAAGAATCACTGAGAATCGATCTCCACAGCATACCCAATGGCTTCAAAAGACTGTGATGAAGCATCCAGTTCTCTTTTCAAGTCTTCGGGCAACTTACTGAAAGAAAAAGACACTATCTTCTTTGTACTGCTTGCAATAACGAAGCCGATCGTCTTGTCGCTTGGGAGTATTTCATCAGTCCTAGCATAAGTTTCTATAAACTCGGTCAGTTCCTCTTCAGGATACGGACTCTCAAGGACCTCTTTCAACGCGTTCAAAGAATCAGTAAATCTAGACAATTCAACGCAAATGACTGAAGGGTGCATTGACCCTATGGCCAGATTGAACATTACACATTCTGTCAATTGGCATCATGCTTTTACTTTTGTGAGATACCATCTTTCTGCTCCAGGCTCTTTCAGTCTTTCCTCGGCATCCTTCATTGTTCCAGGAGCACTTTTAACCCCTGCATCACCAGGTTCCCAATCTACTGGAGTAGCAAGTTTCTTGTCCCAGTTAAATTGAAGCGCTTTGATTACTCTGATAATCTCTTTTATGTTTCTTCCAGTCTCTGCAGGGTAATATATCATCCATCTTACTACCTGATTCGGATCGATGATGAAAACACCCCTTACCGTTGCTCCAACCTTTTCATCCATGAGGTTGAATTCTTTAGCAACCTCTTTGTTGGGGTCGGCAATAACAGGGAACGGTATAGTAATCCCGAATTTCTCCTTTATATCTCTAAGCCATGCAATGTGGCTGAAAAGGCTGTCAACGCTCAATCCGATTAATTCAACACCAAGTTTCTTGAACTCATCATAATGTTCAGCAAATGCCATGAATTCTGTAGTGCACACGGGAGTGAAGTCCCCAGGATGGGAGAATAGTAGGACCCACTTTCCTTTAAATTGGGAAAATGAAATTGGTCCCTGCGTCGTATTAACTGTCATATCCGGAATCTTTTGACCTAAATAAACTGCCATTTTATTTCACCATATACTAATTCTCATTTGAGTAATAAGTTTTTAGATCGGTGCAACAGAGGCATCTATAAAGGCACATGATCACTTTTTAAGGGGTTCAACAACATCCATTATCCCTTCAAGAAGTTTACCTTTGGCGTTAAGAAGTTCTCGGCTATTTGTAAGGACCTTTACTATGATTATATACGAGGTCATTGTTGTTTCGTCCACTGCAAGCTTTGATTCGCCGGCATATCCATCGACTTTCTCTATAACTGAGATCAGTTTTCCTCTGAGATCATCGAATCTGATGGTCTTCGGAACCTCAAACCTTACCTGAATCCACTGACTTCCTTTTATAACAGTGAAAGAGGCTTGCATCAGAACTCCATTTGGAATTGTAACTGTATTTTCTCCTTCTAGGTGTATCTTTGTGTAGTTAAGAGTTATATTTTCTACTACTCCACTGTACCCTGCAGCCTCAAATCTGTCAACCGAAAAATACTTCGGGGCAATAGTCGGATAAGCCTTTCCGAATTGCCAGGCATTTATAGTAACATAATCATCAACTTTGAAAGGTTTTGTAAAAACAAGAATCAATCCGGCAAAGATGTTGGAGAGTATTGTTTGTGTTGCTAACCCTATGACTGCACCAAATAACGCAGCACTCAGAATCACTGAAGAAACATTTATTCCCAAAGCCGCAAGAACAGCGAGAAGAATAATGAAATAGCCAATTATCATTACAATCATGGCTATGGGCTTTGCTTCTGCTCTCCCTATCCGTTTGTTCAGGAATGTTTCAATAACTCTTGTGATCGTCTTTACGATGACGTATACGACTAGGCCAATAACAACTGCATAAATGTATTTTGAATAACTTGGAGGGAGATGTACGAATCTTTCAAGCAATATTACAGCAGCAAAAATAATTATAACAATTACGATGAGAGTTGCAAATAACTTAACCAAGCGTTTAATCTCATCTTGA
>JAJZXP010000328.1 GCA_021806345.1 Thermoplasmata archaeon
ATAATCATTGTCGGAACATCGATTCCGTGTAACTTTGCTTTAACCGTTCCATCGTCCTTTGGATCAATAAGAATTAGTTTTTGCGTCGTTGTGCCTCGAGAAGAAAGAATATCTATGACCAGTTTTACCATCGTACCTTCGGCGATGATAGCTATGGGTAGTTCTTGGACATTATCTGGCGATCTTAATCCTGGAATCAGACTATTTAGTAAATCTGGGTAATGCGTATAGTTATCTATAATTTCAATCTCAAAATTATCTAGTGCAAATTTTCTCTCAAGGAACTGAATCGTACCGATCTTTTCAGAAATAAACCAGAATATCTTGCCTTTCTTTTTGTTATCGAAGTTATTTTCAACCATGTTCACTATTCTCTCAACTTTAACGTAACTTTGACTCTGCGGGTTTCTTGGGATAGAGAATTTATTGTCAAGTCCACACAATGGCAATTAAGGACCAAGTTATGACGCTTTGCTGGAAATATCTCTATCGGCTCCCGTCGTCTTTTCCTCCTTTTCCAGTTCAATGGCTTTATGCATGTTAATTTCGTACGCTATAATGCCTATTACTGCTACACTAAAAACCACGATGAAAAACGGCAGTCCGAGAACATCCAGATTATGGACCTTAAGGCCGGTGTCTATACCATAGTTCCATAGCGCTGGAAAAATAATTGTCACAATTCCGGCAATTACAAATGCTGAACCACCGTAGGTTAAGACATAAGAACTCATGCCACGTGCCACGGTCTGTATTCCCTGCAGAGATAGTTTCTTTGCCTTCGAAAGCCATAGACCAAAAATTGTTCCAGCTAAAACCTGCATTGTCATTGTTCCGAGGCCAAAAAGAAGACCTGGCATAAAACCAATATATATTGGCATGGAAGGCGCAAGAACAAAATATATTATAAGAGCAAAAGCACCAAAACCAAATCCTGCAATTAGACCATGGACAAATGCAAGTCTCATCGGGATAGGCTTATAGATCCCGTTGTCTTTTCTTAAAATCGGGTTCTTCACATGTTCAAACTCTTCTTCTTCCTCAATAGCTCTATGTTTGTGTATCCCAAAAAGGCTGTAAAAAGCATGCTCTATCACATGGATATGGGGATAGCGTAGCTTTTTTGATACGTATAGACCAGAAATAGCCATTACTGTTCCAACTACAACATAAATTAAACTGTTGAAATATGGGTAGAACATGAATCCTGTTAGAGCAATGGCTGCGATTTCCGACATTAAAGCCCTTTCCAAAGTGAATCCACTTGAAAATATTAAACCAGCCTTTGCACCCCCCTTCACGGAATAACTTCCTACTGCATATGAAAAGGTGATCGGCCATGTATGTTCATCCGGCGTAATACCATGGACTATACCAAGCAAATAAGAAACTAAGAAAGCTGCATAAAGACCCTCGTACTGAGGATTCCATAGATTGATATCCATTTACAATTCCTCGTTTACAGGATTGCCATGCGGGCAAAGCTTTGGGTTTCCAAGGTTGGAAGAAAGGCGTTCAATCAGGTCGTGCTTAAACACGTAATCAATCTCAGAGGCGACCTCGCAACATTCACCTTTCGGAATGCCATAACTATAAAGCATAACCTCTATGATTCTGTGACTTTCGGTAACATCGTGGTAAATTTTCTTCCCGTTATCTGTTAATATTACCATACCTCCTTTCCTTGAAATTAGTCCTTTTGATTCAAGCTTATCAAGAAGCTGTATTGTAGTCGGAGGCTTGACCTTGAGTTTTTTAGAAAGGTCAATTAATCGATCAGGGAAACCTCCCTTTATATCATTACCTATGAATACAAGACAATCTCTTTCTCTATGAGTTAATTCCACAACAACTCGCCTTAAGTTAGTATTGCACTAATATATTTAAACATTATGAAACATAATTAAGTTGGGTATAACTAACCACATTTATCTGGAGCAACCCTTAATACAATTAATATCTAATTTGCATTGTAAATGATCAAGTTTTCAGTATCCTTACGAGATTACGAACGAAAATCGAATCATAGGTTGATCTGTACATTGTGGCGAATATAAAATAAGGTCCGCTTAATTACTGATTGAAAAATGAACCCAAGACCATCTTCAATAGATCTCTATGCGTTTGTCGAACTATACAGGAAGAAAATAGAGGATGGGATAATAAAGAAGGTTTATCAGACAGGTAAAAACGATTTTCTTTTTCAGATTTATGGGCGCGATCACAAAAAATTCTATCTTTTTTTGTCTCCTATTATGGGCTTTATGATTCATGATCTAGAAAGGCCTGAATCCCCATCTTCACTCATAATGCTACTTCGGAAAAAGGTCTCCGAGAAGAGAGTGGTTAGATTTGAGCAAATAAATTTTGATAGGGTCCTGATGATCACTCTACACTCAGGGGAACAAATAATTTTTGAGATGTTTAGGAGCGGCAACGTCATAATAACCGAAGATGGAAAGATAACTTTTGCCTCTGAAACAAGAGAGTGGAAAAATAGAAAAATCGCAAACGGAGAACCTTATTTGCCACCTTCCTCTATGAATCCACTCAGCCTTAGCGAGGATGACCTTAAGAGTATCCTTGAGAATAGCAATGCATCAATTGTGCAGACATTGGCGTCAAGAATGAATATTGGAGGAGATCTTGCAGAAGAGTTGTTGTATAGAATAGGTTTAGATAAATCGCTTTTAGCAAAGAATCTGACGGCAAGAGCGAATGAAATCCTTGCGAAATTTCATGAAATACTTGGCGAATCGCTATTAGATAGGGCGTTCTTTTATGCGGGGGCAAACATTCTTTCACCGATTGAGTTCAAACATATAAGCGAGGCCCCTGACAAAGAATTTGGCGAATTCAATGAAGGGCTTGTTGATTTCATATTGTACCATTACCCACAGGATAGACCTGTCACAGAAGCATTGCGAAGAACAGATTCTATAGAGAAAAGTATAAAGGAATTCGAGGCGCAAGAAAAAATAAATGCAGAATTGGGACACATAGTT
>JAJZXP010000323.1 GCA_021806345.1 Thermoplasmata archaeon
TCCTGAGGGGAAAAAATCTCCTCAGGAAATACTCTCCACAGGATGTGCTTGAACACCTTGGAAGAGTATTCATGCTGAAGATAGGAGAGGAGTGGAAGATATCAGAGATACCCAAGAAATCCCGGGTTCTGATTGAAAGCATGGAGATTCCTATTATGCAAAACAGCGGGAGTTAGAGATTAAATTGTTCTTCGCAGTTCTCATTAATGATTGTAACGACCTCTACATTTATTTATATTAGATGATAGAATATTTAAATTAAATAGAAAATGAACATATGTTAAAATTAAATTACTTATTTGAAATTCTCAAGTGTAACATGAAAAAAATAGCAATAATTAGCAACAGATTTTTGTCAGAAGACCTAAGAGGATCAGAGGAGGTTCAGAAAAATTTGACAAAAATGTTGGAAAGCGAATTCACAATCAACATCCTAACCTCCGATATTGTTGATTTAGAACCACTTACTTCTCCTCTTTCAAGGAGAATTAAAAGATCAGAAATAGTGCTTTCAGATTCATCAAAGGTATTTAGATTTAAATCTCATCCCTTCGTAAGTTCATTTGCTTTCCTTGGCTCTACTCTTTTTTCTAAACTACCTATAAATACTCATAACGAGATAAAGTATTTTATTGACTTGCTTCAAGTTATAGGATGGGGCCCACTAATTCCAACTATCCAAAAGCACATTTCAACGTTAAAGTATGATCTAATCATTGGGTCAACTTTCCCAAGTACTCCATCCTATATTGCTTTTAGAGCAGCCCAAGCTAACAATATTCCTTTTATTTACTCACCATATTTACATTTTAACTTTCAAGAAGTTATGAAAAATGAGATCTTAAGAATAATGATCAAAAAATCAACAGCTCTTATTGCCTTAACAAGTTTTGAAAAAAAGAAATTAATATCGTTGGGTGCTGAAGACAAATCTACTTTTGTAATACCACTTTCTTATGATCTAAATTCTAATATGGGGTTTCGGTTAGACATGGATGAGGCAAAAAAACGACTCGGATTAAGCGATAAATTCATCATATTAACAGTACCACATGAGCATAAAGGTGGATTGCAAACTCTAGATGCTGCTGCTCTTTTAAGTGACAAATATGACAACATTTATGTTATTTCGATCGGAAATACGAAGAATAATTATAACCGGCATGCAATCAATTTAAAAAAAAGATACAAGAATTTTAATTTTATCAATTATGGATGGGTTGGTACACAAACAAAGTTTTTGTTGAATTCTGCTGCAAATGTTTTTTCTATGCCAAGTATTACTGACTCTTTTGGGCTATCTTATTTGGATGCATGGTCATGTGATACCCCCATTATTGGTGCTCGAGGTTCAGCGGTGGAGGACATTATCGATCAAGGCATCAACGGTTACTTAGTCACCTTTGGAGATGTAAATGAATTATTTTTATATTTATCAAACCTGTATCAATCATCACAAATATCTTCAGTAATGGGAAAAAACGGCCATTTTAAGATAAAAGAGAAGTATGATCCTGAATCAGTGAAGAATCAATACTTAGAAATAATAGAATATGCAATGAAATAGAACTAATTAGTAATCTTTCTGAAATCTCTTTTACTAAAATTAGTGATTTTATATACTTTGGCAACTATGGATTTTTTCTGGAGAGAATAAGAAAGAATTCACAATTATACCCCTATAATAAAAAATAACAAAGTTTAAAATTACTCACTTTGTGGAAAATTATATCTAAAACACATAGTGGTAATATAATAGACTATCACTTAAGTTCATAAAATGGTCAAATAGATGATATTACAGTACGAGGGTTACGTACATATCCATAGTAAAAAAGTTTAACTTGCCAGGTCAACCTATGCCTATCTTTTTTTTCAAACATTATAATTAAATTTTGTTTACACGTCGCACAAATCATTATCATGAAAATTACAGGGGATTTTTAAAAAAGATGAGTATAAAGAAAAAGGAAAATAAAGGAAAATGTCAATATGTTAATATATTTTATATATGTGACATCTGTATACCAATCCAATTATAAATATAGGATAGATGAATTTAATGGAACACTTTGAATATTTATTAGGATCTTATGGTTCGTTGTTTTGGTTTATTAAATTAGGTCAAACATTCAAAAAATTAAGAGAATATTGAAAAAAATGCTCGTTTAATAAACAAATATAGCAGTTGTCAAATGTCAAGACTGACTCCATTGATCTAATAATACTCTAACGAATATGCAATTAGAGGAATTCTTGCACGTCATCATGATTCTCTTTTAAAAACCTTAACTTCGTAAAATTATAGGGATTAGTAATTTCAATCCTTCACAATTGCTTATATTTATTCATCTTCTTAACAGAAATGTTTATCTTTACCTAATCCCTATAGGGATTATGCAAGATTGGGTTTCCAGCATCCTGGAGGAGGAGAGGAGAAAACGCAACATTCCACTGGAGGTCAAGTTCCTGAACGGGAATTATTACCTGTACCATTCCACTTCCAAATATGACAGGGAAACACATGGGCCAAAAAAAGTTTCAGAATACATAGGCAGGATCACGGAGAATGGTGTGGTGGAATCTCATCATCCACAAAGGACTGTGCATGAATACGGGAATTCACGCCTGGTGCATTCACTTTCGGGTGATCTTCTTCCTGCACTGAGGAGGTATTTCCCGGACAGGTGGGAATCCATTTATGCACTGTCGGTGGTGAGGCTTCTCGATCCAATACCCCTGAAATCCGTGAAGGAGAGGTGGGAGAAGCTTCACATGTCCACGGAGATACATGCACATCTGTCACCAAATGCCCTGACAGATCTCCTCAGGGAAATTGGTTCTGACATGTCAGGGCAGTACGCATTCTTCCAGTCCCTCATGAAGGGATCGAACAAGCTTGCCTTCGATCTCTCATCCATATTCTCCAGGTCAGAGAACATAAACATGGCACAGAAGGGCCACAATGCCGATCATGAATACATACCCCAGATCAACATGGCC
>JAJZXP010000163.1 GCA_021806345.1 Thermoplasmata archaeon
ATTTACAAGAAAAAAGTATCTAATTTTAGTTCATGTTAACCTATTTACTTCTAAGTTCATTCGCGACTTTCCAGCAACTTAGATTTCCTTGCCATAATTTGGACACGTAATATTATCGCAATAGAAGCGTGAGTGATTCAGATTCTTCTCATAGTCGATTTCCTCTCTGAGAACATAATCCCCATCCCAGTGTACTGTTTGTGTCATGCCTCCATCAATCACTTCTTTCCTCTTTCCACTTTTACACTGTGAGCAGTTGTCGTTGGCCTTTTCAGTTAGGAGGTTCAGTGTCTGAATCTGATCAGTGTTGATGGTTCTTATCTTTAGGCTCAGTTGCGTCATATCGCCGGAGTTGAGGACAGATTTGCTGAATGCAATAAACTCATTATGGAAGCTCTTTACCATACTGAGAATTTCAGGATCAGTGAGGTTTCCCATCTGCCCGTCTATCTCCTCTGCCTTCTTTTCAGCATCCGGTATCTTCTGATTCAGTTCGTCATAGTGTTTACCCTTCTCATTAATATCCTCTTCAATCTTCAATTTTTCATTTCTTAGTGGTGATGTATTTCGTCTTCAGCCATCTGACTATATCTGGTATTAACGACACTCCCCACTCACATCAAGACCCTATGATGGCACGCACTACAAATTGCTTCAGCCCTCTTTCCAACATGCTTGTTAGTAGGCCTTAGGTCCGTGCATCCACAATTACATTTTTTAAACATTCCTGCTTTACATTTAGCACACATTAGAATTGAAAAACGTGAAATAAATATTAATTTTTGCTAAGGTAAAAAAATTGATAATTTCCTCTTGATCAAGGAATTAATATTTTAACATATACCAACGAGTAAACATGAATAAAAAAATAGGAATCCAAGAAAAGAAAGTTGATTCACAGAAAACAAGATCGAAACTTTGTAAAGATTCCCAATGATGTTAAGTTTGAAGTATAAAAGGAAGAAATCACTTTTGTGCCTATCGTGGGGAGAAATCGAACCTAGGGTATTTCCCTTATGAAATAATTTTATTTCTCGTTCTGTACTTTAATAATCCTGTTAGCAAATGACAGCAATTCTGACAAATCGGCCTTTATCCTGTATTTGACTGATAATTGACTCTTTTTGTTCAGCGAAGGCTCCTTTTCTATTATTCCTGCAATAACCAAGATGTGCAAATGTTTTTCGATTGACGAACGATGACTGTTGAGTTTTTCTGCAATCTCTCCCGGGTTGGCAAATCCATTGGAAATTGAGTCCAGAATTTTAAGTCTTACAGAAGATGCAAGAGCTGAAAATAATTTCTCTTCACTGATGTAATCTCTCATTCAGTTTACCTTTTTCTTTTTCATGCCTTATTGCGATACCGTTATAATTATTACCGAAAGGTAAAAAATTCTCACAAAATAGCTGGAAAATGTGATATATAAAAATCCAATCCAAAGATGATATTCATGAAATACGAACTTAGTTCTGACCTAAATCTAATGTGCCTCAAATCTCTCAAAGGTCCTCTAACTGCTGAACAGACATTTGATCTGCTGGAGAATAATCTCTCCACACTAAAGAAGAAAAAGTTCTATGGGTTATCGAAACTGGAAAATAACAAACTAACGTATTTAGCGTGTGTTAAAATTGAAGATGACGATAATATAAACGCGCCCGGACTCCAGGAAGTACATCTGCCAAAAGGAAATTATGTCAGAGAAAGAATTGCAGACTGGAAGAAAAACCTGGGTCAGATACCGTTTATTATCGATAAAATATCTGCTGATAATTTAGTTGATCCTGAAAGGTACATCATCGAATTCTATAGGAGTGAGAAAGAACTTTTTCTGTTGATACCAATCGAATAACTTGCTTCTACCATCCTTCATAAATTAAAAACTGAGTTTTGCACAATATTCATGAGGACCTTGCAAAATATCTGCAGTTATAAGATTACCGTGGTTTACAGTAACTTTATGAATTCCTCTACAGTAAGGTCGCACTGCCTAATTATTGCTCTGAGAGTGCCCTTTGGCAATTCATCATGGTTTGGAATTGCCACCCTCTTTCCATTTTATTCCCTCTTCAGTATCATATGAGTTCCAACCTGTCTCCTGGGTCTAAATCCAACTTTAGAAAGGGCTTTTACGGTATCTTTTCCAGAAATGGATGGAAGTTCAGGCATTAAGTTCAATGTTTTCAATGATGTCCATGTCGTGGGGAAGGGCCTTTCCATCTGCATTCATGTCGTCAATAAACCCCCGGACGGCTTCCCTTACGTTTGACATTGCCTCCTCTACCATGCGCCCTTGACATACGCACCCAGGCATAGCTGGAACTGTAAACACATATATTCCATTCTCATCCTTCTCCATTACCAATGGAAATCTCACTAATTTTATAATAGAGTAATAAGTACAAACCTTTGCACTTCAGCTGGATCTCTGGCTGAAGCTATAGTCTTTCAAAATGTTGAATAAATCCGGTCGGGCCCATTCCATATACGGTTTAGTTTTTTTATAGAATTACTGAAAATACTAAATCTGCAACAATGTAAATGGCACATGTATATGAGGTATTTCCAGAATTCATCAGGCTATGGATGCACATCAAACAGTTCACATTTTAATACTTTCATTAGTGCTATACCTAATAAGAGAATGCCATCAAGAAATAGCCCTACAAACATTGCGGGAAAGACGGAAGAGACTATGAGTAAGGAGTATATTGTTGTAATGAAAAAAGAATCAACACGATGAGAATCACATTTCTTAATACGGGAAGAATGCGGGGATGGTGAAATGGGCGTATCCACTTAATTAAATAATTGGATACCTACCTATCCACCAGAAAGTAGGACTTACTTATAGCTGTAAATGGGACCGTTGAGATTTGAACTCAAGTCACCAACACCCCAAGCTGGTAGGATACCAAGCTACCCCACGGTCCCTTTAGGAAAAGGGGATTATTTCGTCTATAAGGTCTGT
>JAJZXP010000371.1 GCA_021806345.1 Thermoplasmata archaeon
TTCAGGACTGGGAAGACGCCAAAACTCTGTAATAGGTTCATGCAAAACCGCCCCGACCGTGAGGAATGAAGGCGAAAACGGAGCAAAAGTGAGAACCCCACATGCTTTAGCTGTGGGAGTATGTCAGTGAGCATGTTTAACATGGTAGATTAACAGGCTAAAATACTAATAAAAGATAAAATATCATTCTACTCTTTTTCGCGTGCCGATCCTCAGAATTGTCAGGGACAGCACAATCAGGATACCTCCGAAATACTGATATATATTAAGGAAAATTCCAAGGAAAACATACGTAGTAATAGCTGCCCATATTGGTTCCATTGTTGCTGCAACCGATGCTTCAGTTGTAGATATTCTTTCCATACTCTTGATATACAGCAGGAAGGCAAGCATCGTACCAAAAATGGCAACGAATAAGATAAGAATAGATAAATAAACGATTACCGTAAGTCCGCTGGTTGAAAAATATTCAAGGGATGGGATCAACCCTACAGGCAAGGTTATAAAACCTCCAATTAATAAAGCCCATGCAACGGTGGGAATAGTTCCATTCTTGTTTATCAGTGGTTTTGAGAGTACTGTGTACAATGCTGCCGTGACTGCTGACAAAAGCCCAAAAATAAGACCCAAAGGGTTAATTATGATAGAAAATGGGGCCCCGGGAAAACCAGTTATTAGTTCAAAAAGTCCAACCATTGTGACCAGGATCGCCACAGTCAGGAGACTTGTAATTCTGGCAGAACCACTGATTACAGTATAAAGAACAACCATTGGAAGATATAGATACTGCAGAATGGTCGCTGTTGATGCATTTGTAAGTGCAATTGTTTCAAGATAGGTAAATTGCACCCCAGTAAGACCTGCAATGGAATATGCGAGGAAGAGAAAAAAATTTTTTCTGGGAAGTCTGGGTCTGTACAGCAAGAAAAGGAAGAGCCCCGAAATAAGCATTCTAAACATTAGGAGTGAAATCACTGGGAAATGAAATTTTATGAAAATGATGGAAGAAACAGTCCCTGAGATTCCCCACAAAGAAGCTCCAATTAAGGCATAAAACAACCAGATTTCTGGCACCTCCCGAAGTTTCATAATCGTCTAGAATTTCTCTCTATTTATTTTTATCTGCAAAATACAGATAACTCAAGAATTCTCAAAGGTATTCTACCTTACAGCGTGAGAACAATGAAATACAGGTTATCTATGGAATAGAAATAAATAATATATTCATCCTAATGGTAAATGTCAAAAACAGAAGGAACATATATGGCAATATGTAGAGTCATATGGGGGCATTCTCACTCAAAAGTGATAAACTAGATTATTGTGGGTACTTTATCCACAAAATCCATCACATATTTTATGATCTTCTCTTCAAGATCTCCCCTGGTTGTTTCCAAGGCTGGAATTTTTGTCATCAGTCTTTTTTTCTCCACAACGATGAAATTATCCATCCTGGATTTAATGCTGTTTATTAGCGTGACTGCCTCCACGTTTGCTTGTGATGGGTCCCTGTTTCTAATGACGAAGGATGCAGTTGCCTCCCTTGTCACAGGAATTTTTGTAACAAGTGATGCATGTATTTTCCTTGCAAACTCATCATCAAAGTCACTTACTATTATTGTTGCACATGTACGGTCAACCATGCCAGCAACAAGTTCTGCACCTTTTCTGAAATCAGAATCTGAAACTAGATCCGTCAGTGACATTATCTTGACATCGGGATTGCTAACTCTCTCTATCTCTTCATCAGTTTCTATTCCATTGGCATCGAGGAGTTTTATCATCTCTATTTCTCTCATGAATTCGTTTTTCGAGATATTCATGTAGCCTCTAGTGGGCCCCATTCCCAATTTTGTGCCCGTATTTACTTCCTTCACAAAATAGATTCCTGTCCTGGTAGGAAGATCGGCATTTTCCGTTCTCTCAGAAAGTTTTTCAAAAATATTGCTCATGCTATTTCCAATCACCAGTATGCTTATACCATTGTAAATGCTGTATTTTGCACTCTGATCAATGTTGTATACTAAAGCTCTTGCATTTTTATGCGCCATTTCTCTAACTTCCACTTTCACAACCCCCCATATTTGTCTTCTCGAACATTGTAACCCCTCATGATGGAACTCTCAATCTGATTGAACCTGTTTATTTTGTCTTCAAAAATTGCCTTTATTATCCCGGTGTCAAAACAGTAATCCACAATTGATCTCACTGCATCTTCCCTGTTATAATAATATCCCATCTTGATCATTTTTTCTATGATTATATTCTCCCTTTCAGTGAGTTTAAGATCTCCCTGTCCCCCTCCTCTGACGTTAAGGGTCCTTGAAATTGATTCCAGAGCGCAGTTTCTTAAAAACTCTGACCTGTTACCAAATTTTGGATTTTCTTCCAGAAAGGAATCAATTTGATCCAGATCATCTTCTGATATCCTCAAAGTGATCTTAATGTCTTTGGTTTCTGGTATCATAAACTAGTATTAATTAAGGAGTATATATACATTTTGTTTTTAGATTAGTGTTGTATGTCTATTAGCCATACTTCACTAATAGAAACATATATAATCTTTTAATGAAAATGTGAGAAAAAATTTTATTGAGTAAGAAATATTATAGAAATTAAGCTATGATGTCTATACAATTAAAATTACAATATTAAAACTTTATTTCAAATAAATCCTTTATCAATACCATGAAACTGCTGAAAAGGTTAGTCTGGAACCGCTGTAATGAATCTCTTCCCATACAGACATATTCGTTGAATATACTTCAAGTATGTATGTATTGCCGCTAGAAATTTGCTGAGAAGTGTAATTCGTAAAAATGAAAAATTCTTCAACATTTGCTGAAATTTTCTTTACCGAGCTTATGTTCCAGAGGTATCCATTCGGGTAGAATAGGGGGCCACCTGTGAGTATCCTGAAATTCATCGGATAGTAGAAATTATTGTTGTGGATATCGATTCTTACTGAT
>JAJZXP010000120.1 GCA_021806345.1 Thermoplasmata archaeon
AATCATTCGCAATAAGTGAAGGTAAGGATGTCATAGGAATAGAAAGCCTAGAGCTAACTCCAACCAGGAAGAGAGAAGGAAAATATTTCAAGGCTAAAAATGCAAAAGAGGCTGTTGATCTTGCAATAGAGTCTGCAAAAAACCTAAGGGAAAGAGGTTTTAAGGATCCTCTAATATTTGATTCCTGAATATCTTTTCACTCGCAAAGTATGCTTCGTAACCTTTTTTTCTCAGACGCCCTGCCATGTAGGCACTCTGCAAACCCTGTTTGCAGTAGAACACAACCGGTTTTTTATCCCTATTGATTTCGTCCAACTGATCGAGTGAACCGGGGTTGATGTTTATAGCACCATCAGGGTGCCATGACTTAAATGAAAGAGGGTCTCTTACATCAACAATAATAGATTCTTCAGGTATTTTCTCTATTGACCTGACCTCATATTCTGGATTTCCTATTCTATTAAGATACTCCTCTATTTCATTTCCTCTTATTCTTATTATTTCAGATTCATCTGGGAAGTAGGATGATATTCCTTCAATATCTTCCCTCAGTTCTTCGTGCTTTACTTTGGTGATCGGTCTTTCACCAAAAAGAGCACAGAATTCTTCTGTGGAATCGTTGTGAAATGTCCCTATCTTCCTTGCCTGATCTATTATCCATTCCTTGTCCATTCCAATCAATGGCCTGTGAATGACTGTTTTAAGCCCCATACTAAGCTCATATAAATTTTCTGGAGTCTGGGAGGATACCTGACCAGAAGATTCACCTGTTATTATTCCATATGCACCTATCTTCTGTGCTATATTATCTGCAATCTCATACATTTTTCTCTTGTAACTGACATTTGCATATTTCATTTTTCCCTTGAAAAGATAGTCTGTTATGAGTCTTGACGCATCTACAATGTATATATA
Source organism: Thermoplasmata archaeon (assembly GCA_021806345.1). The sequence continues at coordinate 916 of JAJZXP010000120.1, forward strand.
TGGATTATAGCCACTGTACCAGTTTGAATAAAGAATTAATGCCTTACTAAGAAAATGTTTTGTGTCTATAGGATTTGCCAGAGATATGAAAATCAAATCTACAGGAGAACCTCTCCTCATCATCATCCATGTGGACACTGGTGAATCTATTCCTCCTGATATCAGGGAAACCATTTTTCCCTCGGTACCTAGTGGCAATCCTCCAGGTCCTTCGTGTGTTTGAAGCATCACATATGCCAGATTATTCCTGATTTCAATTTCAATTCTAATATCAGGATTTTTCAGATCTACTCCACTGGAATATGGAAATAGAAGATCGCCTATCATTCTGTCCATTTCCATTGAGGTGAAATCGTGACTGCCAGTTCTTCTTGTATAAACTGCATATTTTTTATTCCTGATCTTTTCGGCAAAAAGATCTTTCACATTCTCTGCAAGTATTTTCTTATCTTTAAATCTAATAACCCTTACAGATGAGAAAGATTTTATTCCCATTATCTTAGAGATTCGTGAAGAAATATCATCATGTGATAATACAAATATTCTACCTCTTTCCCTTGTAAACTTTCCAATTTTGCCCCTGTTTTTAAGTGATACTGAGAGGTTGTTAATCAACCTTATTTCCATCTGGTTCCTTGTCTTCTTTCCCTTTAAACCTATCTCTGAGTATCTCAGAAGATATATGTTGAATTTATCTAGATCCTGATTCCAGTCAAAATTGGTGTTTCCTTTATGATCCACTTCCTTGCCTCCACTTCTCTCAGCTTTTCCGTTACCTTCATCCATGAGTACAGGCTATCTGTTTCGTAAATAACAACAAATTCCTGATCTCCTATACCGAATGAATAGGTTGTATATGATAGAATATCCTTATTGTTTGGATCTGTCATTGCAGTTCGTATATGTTCATCCATTATTCTCTTTCTGTCTTCATAAGGCAATAGGTACCAGTCATTTGATTTTGACATTGGATATGCAATTATGTATTTTTTCTTGCTATTCTGGATCTGTTCTTCAATTTTAAGTGAATTTTTCAAATATGGCGATCTTTGGTATATAGAATGGAAGGAATGAACGATCTCTCCTTTCCCATCAATTATAGTCTTCAATTCCTTAAGAAATGAGAGTATATTTGAGGGATCATCTGCTGATACCCATCCAATAATATCGCAATCTCCTCTCAGAGATTCATAAAGATTTAGGTGTTTTAATCTGGAATTGTTGATTATTTTTTCCTTTTCAGCTTTTAAACTTTTTTTAACATCATCCTGATGAGTCTCTCTGATAGAAAAAATCAGCATGTATAATTCACTTGTTTTTTCTTCCATAGAAATGATAATACAATTAAAAATTAAAAAGTTGGTAATTTAATTTAGCTTGTCTGTGTTCCTGAACTATAGAACTGACTCCCCTTGTAGCTCAGTGTTAAAGAGTAACTGGAAATAACTCCTAAGTATTTATGGTGTTCTTTATGGACAACGTGGAAAGTGTAAGTTGTGCCTCCAGTAAACAAACTTGAGCTACTAGTTATTACAACATTATAAATCGCAGGTGTACCTCCGAAGCTGAGATTGTAATCGGAGAGAACTCCACTGAATGTGTGAGTACTATTCACTGTTAGAACAAATGAAATCTGCGTATTATTTAATGTTTGTGAAGAACTGTCAACGGTTGCAGTTATAGTCGTACCATTCCCACTAAGAGCAGGAGAAACTCCTGCGGATTCTACAGTATTACCTGCTCCATGCGTAAACCCTCCTAATATTGTTACAAGGGTCGCAGCCAGTACCACCGTTATTGCTATCAATAAAATAGTTGCAATGATAGGTGACACGGCTTTATCTTCTTTAGGTCTTATCCATTTCATTTTAATTTACCTAAACGTACCTAAGAATTAGCTATATATAAATATTTTTATTCATGCTAACGAAATTAGATTGGTAGATATAGTTTTATTTTATTTATGACAGCCACTATCAAGCAATATTATCCCGATAACTTTTATAATATTTAAAAGTTAAGTGAAGTTTACATGAAGAAATGAAGGTAAT
>JAJZXP010000316.1 GCA_021806345.1 Thermoplasmata archaeon
CGAAGATCCTTGGGGAGGAGAGGAAGAAACGCAGTATTCCACTTGAGGTGAAGTTTCTCAACGGGAACTATTACCTGTATCATTCCACTTCGAGATATGACAGGGAAACACATGGCCCCAGGAAGGTTTCCCAATACATAGGAAGGATCACGGAGAAGGGTGTGAAGGAATCTCACCATACTCCAAGAACCGTGTATGAGTATGGAAATTCACAGATCGTATATTCCATGTCAGGTGATCTTATACAAATACTGAGAAAGCATTTCCCTGACAGGTGGGAATCACTCTATGCACTTTCTGTTGTAAGGCTATTTGATCCTGTGCCATTGAAATCTGTGAAGGACAGATGGGAGAAGCTCCATCTGTCCACTCTCATACATGCATCCCTCTCTCCAAACACATTGGGGGATACCCTCAGGGAAACTGGATCAGACATGGCAGGGCAGTATGACTTCTTCTCTGACATGATGGAGGATTCCGACAAGCTGGCCCTTGATCTTTCATCCATATTCTCCAGATCCGAGAACATAAACATGGCACAGAAAGGGCACAATGCAGATCATGAATACATACCGCAGATCAACATGGCCATGGTATTTGATCTTGATCGGTACAGGCCCGTATTCCTCAAGCCCATTGACGGTAGCGTGAGGGATGTGAAATCTCTCAGGAAGATACTGGATGAGATCAGTTTCCATGGGATACTTGTGCTTGACAGGGGATTCGCATCCTATGACCTTGCAGAGATCATGTCAACGGAGATGAAATTCATCATGCCTCTCAGGAGAAATTCAGATCTCACAGATTATGGAATGAAGCTTGTATCCAGTTTCATGTACAGGGAGAGGGGAATACTCTGCGGATTCACAAATCATGAAGGGTACAGGATATACGTATTCCAGGATCAGTCACTCATGGCAGAAGAATCAAGCAACTTCATCTCACTCATTGCAGAGGGAAAGAGGAATCAGAACCAGTATGGGAAGGCTTCCGAAATGTTCGGAAAGATATCGATCCTGTCGAACATCAGGGACGGGCCTGAATCCATATACATGATGTACAAGCAGAGGGAGGAGATAGAGCAGGCATTCGATGCCATGAAGAATGAGCTTGAAAATGACAAGTCATACCTGAGGGATGAGGACTCCATAAGGGGATATTTTTTCGTATCATTCCTGTCGCTCTATCTTTATTATACAATATTCGTAAGGATCAGGGAGGCAGGTCTCACGAACAGGATATCGGTGAAGGATGCACTGCTGAAGTTTTCCAGAGTCTACCAGATAGTGGAAGGGAAGAAATCCATCATGTCGGAAATACCCGCATCATCCGCAAAGCTTGATGAGCAGCTTGGTACAAATATATTCCCTAAAAAGTTGAGGAGTTAAGGTTATAAAATCAACAAACACTGAAATTTAAATACTTCTATCACCTTTTTCCTTTTTCTTACATTTTCTTGTCAAATGTTATTTATTCTTAAAAAACTCCTCTATGAAGTATACAATTGAAAATAATAGGACTCAGAAGATAAACTACACAATAAACACCCAAATGAAAGGCTAGTATTGAAAAAATAAACCATAAATAGATCAAAGGCAATATAAGGAGAAAAATAGTGGAAGAAAGGGGAATAGGGAACGTGTGAAAGTAGAAATTTACTTCGATTAAGGAGTACTAAGTATGCGGTCATCAAAAATACAAAGCACAACCATATTGTTCAGAAAACAGCCATAGAATGCCTGTTAAAATGATATGAGCATATCACGAAGGGGTATTGTTTAGTAAACACACTTTGATCAATAAGAGATATTATATTGATGATAATACACAAAATTTATTTGCCCTGAGTTTAATGAAGTATTCCACATAAATAAGTGACTTATATTAGCATCAATATTTGGATCTACAACCAACACATTTGAAAATGGATAAATGGCATAAGGAAGAATATATGAAGCAATGTCTGTATTATTCAAGTAAAAGTTTATAGTCCCATTATTGTAAGTTAGAAAGAGGGTATAGCTAATATTGTATTTTATGCTCTCTGAAGTCCATAACCTGACCCAACTATTTGAGATATTTAAATAATTTCCAGTATTTGAATATATGGCACTTTCGGGCCAGTATGTGTTATTATAATTATGTGATCCACCGAGATCACTTTCAGGCCATAAACCTAATGAAAATGTTGGGGTTGTGGTTGTGATTAATGTTAAATACTGGTTAGGGATAAAATTGTGTGAAATAGTAAAAGATATTGAAACCGAAAACGCATTCTTAATAGTGCTCATTTCTGAAAGATTAATTGTTTGACTTTGAGAGATGTTTCCTGTATCGAGGATGTTGGACAAATACAGATTATACAGAGCAGGTCCAGACAAGTTATCTGTTATGTAAATAATGCTTATTGCGGGGGAACCATTTTCTCTGTTTATTTGGCGTAATATAGTGAATTTTACGCTATTGTTATTAAGAAAAGATATGTAATTGTTATTTTGGGTCAACACTATTGCACCATTTCGATCATTTGTTGGTAGGGAATTCGCATTTAAAAGATTCATGTTCTTAATTTTTCCATTTGAAAATGTGTATAACCATTCAATTGGATAATGCATCGTATAGAACCAAAAATTTGCATTAGTACTATTCACAAATCCAACCGTTGGAAAAATATAGTAAAGGGGATATTTTTCAAGATCATGTTGTTCAATAAACTTAGCAGTATGATCCCATCCATAAAATGAATAGTATAACGATGAATTCGAGTTTTCATAATAGGAATTGTTGTAAAGATCTTGTGATAAATTTCCAATACCAATTGTTGCTACAAGTACCATAACAATCACAAATATGCTTGCAGGATGAGATAAGATAGTTTTATTCTTGACCGCGGCAGAATTTCCAATTGCCACTTTTGAGGACAAATTTCTCTTTTGATAATTTTTAAGGTAAGCAAAAATATATGTGATTGAAATGGAAATCATAATAATCATAAATGGAAGAGCAAATATTCCCTCAGAAGGTTCAAAATAACTTACAGGATTGAGCAAGTTAAACATTGGGACCAAAAAACCACTGAAGCAAAAGAATATGATCATAGAAAGTAACTTTCTGCTTGTAGATAATTTATTTAATATAAAAAGAACAAAAAAGATAATAAGAAAAGGAAATTCGAATAAATAAATAAAAGGTACAAGAACTGGAGTTGGATAATTAAGACCAAAACTAGTGAATTCATTGAGCCAAACGATTTTATAAGGGGATATTGAATAAAGGAATCTTATCAAAAAATCATTAAAAGATATAAAGAAAGGTTTCGAAATTAGAATATATTGATATGGTGCTGAATTTCTTAGAAGATAAGGCAACAATGATGATCCGGTCAAGTAGAATGCTTTCAATGCATACCAAGTCACTACATTGGCAGTGATTAAAGGCAGAAAAAATTTGATCTTTTGAAAACCAGAGTTGAATTTGTCAATGCGATCTATTATTAAAAGTGTTATAACGTATATAAAAGCGAAGAATGTTGGTAAAATGCCATAAAGAAGACCTGAACTTAAAGAAGTTAACAAAAGAGTACTGAGAATAAAGAAATAAAAATATCTCATACGTTTTTCGATATAGAATAAAATCAAGAAATATATTGCTATCAAATAGAAAAAGAGGGGCTCTATTTCTATCCCAAAACCCACTCTGCTAGTAACAATAGCGGAGGGTGATATACCCCAGAGTATTGATGATATAAGAGAGGTAACTTCACTTTTGGTGATCCTCTTTGTTATATAGTACAAAGGAAATACAATCAAAGAGCCATATACACTCACTCCTATTCTTGCTGAAATTGTGCTTGGTCCAAATATATGTATTGCTGGTATTGTCAAATTTATCATATAATTATAGTATTCATAAATATTGTATCCTGGGGCAGAGAACAAAGAACTCTTAAAATGCATCTGAAGAAAACCTGAAAAAAGGTAGATCAGCTCATCGTTAAAAAGACCCGGATAAACCATCCCCAGTTCATACACTCTAAGAAATAATGCTCCACTGAATACTAATAGCAAACTGAGAATCTCTTTCTCTCGACTATTGAAGATTGATTTCATGTTTGTCCCTCCAGTTCAAATGTACCAGCAACTTTATTTGCAATTTCGTGTATTTTAGATTCTGTATTCATGTTTTTTTTGTAATTATAGGTAGTTAAGAGTTCCGTGATTGCTTTGATAACTTCATTATCATTATCACAAAGTTTAATCATATCAGAATTTTCTGAGATCTCTTTGAATTCAGGTAAATTATTAGCCACCACATCAACCCCGTAAAATTTTGCTATTGATAAGACATCTGAGAATCCGCCAGAGGCTCTATATAGCAATAAAAGGATATCGTGTAGTTCAAAAATATCTCTAGTTTCTGAATCATTCACAAGTCGAGAAATTTTATTATCAATAATCTGTTCATATGCGGATATAATGCGGTCGTACTCCAAAACGTACTCAGGGAAGTTTATATTAACTGGACCAGCTAGAGTCAATGTAAAATCATAGCCCGAATCTTTCATCTTTTTTAAAATTCTAAGTGATCTCTCTAGGTCTTTCTGAGGACCCCAATATCCAAACAACAATATCTTTTTAACACTTGGGCCAGATTTCATGTAAGAACCAAAGGAGTTTTTTGAACGATTAGAATAGAATGATGGTACTGCCGCAACGAATTCTAGGTCAACGTATCCGATTTTTGAAGAAGGCCAAGAGTTCGAGAAATATGATACATATGACTTCAAAGTCAATTTAGTTCTAATGATGTGAAATAATACTAATTCTGTTAAGGTGAGAAAGGAGATTCGAAGTTTGTTAAACAAATTTGAATATCCCAGCAATAGAGCGTTATTTGTCAGAGGTGTATTGTGATAGATAATCCTAGTGTTTACTTTACGAAATCGCAAAATAATAGGAACTAAGTGGAAAAAGAAATTTGATACTGTACCGGTTCCAAGTGTTGTTGGCAACATATTAAAAATAATAATATTGGGGTTATCTATCATCACTTTCTTAATAAGACTGAATACTGTCATTGGATTTTTTGGATCAATTATTGGAATAATTTTAAGTTTAAGTTTTTCATCATAAATTAATTTTTCATAGTTAAATTGTGTACGTTCATTCTCAATTATTGTATATATCAATATTTCACTAATTTTATCAATTTTAGAAAGTAAAATAGCAATGCCAGTTGTTATTTCTGCTAGTGATAGACCATGGTCGATGAAATTACCAACTAATGCAATTCTTAACTGCTCGTTGCAATCGCCATCAGAGTTATGCATATCAGTTTTCTTTTCATGACTCATTGTTTCCCAAATCTCAATGTTAGAAGATTAATTAATATTATCGTAACTAGTGGCACGACAATTTTGTAATACTGATCTGCCCCAGCAGAAATTTGAACACTTCTCTTCACTTCTCATCTAGTGTTACTTCGATTTCTTTCTTTTGATATTTTTCTCAGAATGCCTGATCATCTAGGAACTTCCTCCTGGATTCCTTTGAAGGAAGATAATCAATGGAAGAATGCGGCCTGCATTCATTGTAGTCCGTGAATGCAATTCATATCTCTATAGAAGCTTTATGGAAATCCCTGAATTCATTAGGCCAGATATAGTCCGTCTTGTTTGAGTTATGGAACGATTCGATGTCTCCGTTGTCCTCAGGTGTATGTCTCTGTATGTACTCCAGCCTTATTCCAAGGAGTCTCATGGCACTCCTGAACTCGAGTGATATGTACTCAGAAATGGCCTATATTCAGAGATCGGTACAATATCAATATCTTCCATTCTGAAGAATAATAAAGAATTTGAGGAGAATTACAGCAAACTGCACCAAAGAAAGATCAAAAGACTGGGATCAAGGGCATCAAAAGCAAAAATACTTGGAAAGGAAGAGATAGAGAATATTATACAAAGTGTGAGGATAGGGAATGTGTCGGGTTGAGTTTTCATAATACCTTTACATTCAATTTATATTTATTATTATAATGTGACTCTCTCCCCATGAATGACTAGATCATTATCTCTATAACATTTTAGAATTATCATTTTAGACTGAGACATGAAACTTCTAAACTATAGATAGAGAAAGTCAAATCCGACTTAGACAGCCGATATAACTAGAGTTGAAACCATCACCATTTGTACATAATAGTTTTCAAAGAAATAAAAAATTGAATTTTAATGTCAAGGAATGATAAAAACTATCATCTAGAGAAAGAAGTATGGAAACACAATATTATCATTGGGCATCCTTCAAATTTTTCAAATAATTTTTTTGGTAAGGTATTTTCTTCTCTCCTGTTCTTGTTTTTCAAATTTATCATAAGATTTTTCATCAAGTGACCATTTGATTAACTTTTCCATGCCTTCATTAAGGTTGGTAAATTGAATAGAATTAAAATCTCTCATCAATTTTTTGGTGTTGGCAAAGTCATGTCTATTATCACCCGGTCTAAATTCATTAGATATTTTTGGTTTAATATCCGTTCCCAGCCTATTGTTTAAGAAATCCACTATATTAAGAAGTGAAGTCGGTTTACCCGTTCCAAGGTTATATACACCATTTCCTTTCTCAAGGGCCAATACATTCATTTTTGCCACATCTTTTACATATATGTAGTCTCTCAGTTGTCTGCCATCCTCAAACAGAAAAGGTTGATGATTATTTTTCAGTCTGGACAGAAAAATGGCCATAACTCCAGTATATGGATTGCTTAAGCTTTGTCTCTCACCATAAACATTGAAGTAACGGAACGCAACAGAATCTATCCCAAGGGTATAAGAAAAATCCATTGCCAATCGTTCAGTTGCATATTTTGAAAGGGAATATGGATTTAGATTTTGTGGATACTTATTTTCCATTATTCCCACAGGTCTCATTTCTTTATTGCATTCGTTACACTTCAGCTCCCATTCTCCTTTTTCCAATTGATTTATTGGTCTGATGTCAGGGCTCTTAATCCCATGTTCATTGCACTCATACAGTCCTTCACCGTACAAACTCTTTGATGAAGCAACAACAATTTTTTGAATTGAGTTTTCTTTCTTTTCGGATTTTAACTTCAAAATCTGTTCATACATTAGAGCTGTGGCTGATGTGTTAACATCAACGTATTTTTTGGCTTGCCAGAAGCTTTGAGCAATTCCGACTGCTCCTGCCAAATGTATTATCCCATCAATATCCTTTAATGCCTTTATCCAAGTTTTTCGATTTCTTATATCGCCTTTTATGAACTTTGCGTCAGTGTTCTTAAATTGTGGTTCCTTCCCATCATGAACCTGTTTTTCCAAATTGTCGACGATTGTAACTGAATATCCTTTTTCAATTAACAAATCAACTGTATGACTTCCTATAAATCCATATCCTCCAGTAACTAATATTCTATTCATCATTTCCCCCCATTTTTCACTAAAGAGTCCATCATAATTTTTATTCCCATTTCCAATCCAACTTCTGGTTTGTATCCAATTGTCCTTATTTTTGTTATATCTGCAGCCCTCCTTTTTGGATCGTGTTCAGGAAGTGGAAGGTGCTTTATCACACTCGAAGAATTTGTTACGGTTTTAACCATATTAGCCAGTCGTATAATTTCGATCTCATCATCACTGCCTATATTGTAAACCTCACCAATCTTTCCTTTTTCAATGAGGAGATTTATAGCTGAAATTGCATCTGATACATAAGTAAATGATCTTGTTTGTTTTCCATCTCCATATATTGTTATGGGTTCATTTTTTAATGCTTGTCTTACGAATCTATCAACAACTCTCCCATAAAGCTCTCCCCCTCTCATCCTGGGACCATAAGTATTAAAAAATCTTATAATAATAGTTTTTAAACCATATTCCCTTTCATAAGCCTTTGCCAAAGCATCTCCGAATCTTTTGCCCTCATCATAAGGCGATCTTGTTCCAGTTGTACTTACAGAACCCAGATAATCCTCTGGTGTGGGAATTATGTTTGGATTCCCATACACTTCAGACGAAGAGGCATATATGTAAACGGCCTCCGATCTGCGGGAAACTTCTATCAATTTTTTCGACCCAATGCTATTGGAAAGGGCCACTTCTACAGGATATTTTTCCCACTCCATTCTGCTGGCGTTGCTGGCAAAATTAATAACATAGTCAAACTTCTCTTTGGTTTCATATTTAATTACATCTTCATTGATGAAATGAATTTCCTTTTTAATTGAAGTTAAATTCTCTTTCAATCCACTTGACAAATTGTCTAAAATGTGTATTTCCCAATTTTTCTTAACAAGGTTTTCTGCAAGATGCGATCCTAAAAATCCGGAACCACCGGCAATCAGTGCTTTCACAATCTCCCCAATCCGTGATATTCAAAGCCATTAATATTAGCTTCATTTCTGTCAATAATCCCTCTAGTGTCAAAAATCAAAGGTTCATGGTTCATAATTTCTTTCAATTTCTTCAGCTCTATTTTTTTATATTCTGAGTGATCAGTTAGAATCAAAAGAATATCTGACTTTGTTGATGCAGAATAAAGATCATCAATGATCTTGAGTTTATCTTCCTTTACATATGGATCTGACATAGTTACCTCATAATTGTGCTCAGTAAGATAATCATAAATTTGGTATGCTGGAGTGAATCTTGTATCGTCAGTATCTCTTTTAAATGATATACCCAATATCGTTAGCCTTTTTCTTTTTCCTCCTAATTCCTGCAAAGTTTCACATATGTGGTTCGGCATATTCATATTTACTGATTTGGCACTCTCAACCATTTGAAGAGTAAGTCCAAATTTTTTCATATGTGCTCTCAATATGTAAGGATCTTTGTTAAGACAGGAGCCTCCAACCCCTGGACCGGGCAAAAGAAGACCAGAATTTCTAGGATAATCTTCTTTAGCTGCCCTCAAAAGCTCCAGAATGTCCACACCTATTTTTTCAGATACCAGAGCAAGTTCATTTGTTAATCCTAGGAAAACATATCTTGAATAATTATCCACCATTTTAATCATTTCTGCCGTCTCTATGGATGAGACTTCTATGGCCTTTCCCCCAAGTGATCCAATAATTTCTCTGCAGATATTCAGAGTTTCAAAGTCTGAAGCACCTATAATTTTTGGAAGTGTCATAAAATCTCTTATTGCCTGTCCTTCCACCATCCTTTCCGGAGAAAAACATAAACCTATATCTAAAGGTACATTAAATCCAAAACTCTCTATTTTTTTCCTGACAATTCCATTTGTTGTACCTGGAGGAACAGTCGATTTCAAAATCACAATATCACCATTGTTCAATCTACCATTTAAAAAATTTAAAGCTGAATCAAGTTGTGTATAATCTATGTAATCAGTTTTTAGATCATATGGCGTCCCAACTGTAATTATCTTTATTCTAGCACCTTCAAGATCGGCAGGTTCCGAGCTATATTTGATATTTTTCTTAATTGATCTATTTTTTAATAAATCTCCAATTCCATTTTCTGAAATTGGAGATATGCCATTTCTCATTTTATCAATTCTAGTCTTATCCACATCGAATCCAATCACATTATAACTTCTGGCCAACAGCAAAGATAAAGGAAATCCAACATATCCCATACCAATTACTGCTATTGCATCTTTCTCCTTTGAAAATTCCTTCATGGTGCAACCACTCCTTTCCTATTAATCATGTAATTTTCCGCCTTTAAATATGATTCAATTGTTCCTACATCCCACCAATAATCAAGTTTAGAAATATATCCATACATCTTTCCTTCACTTGCTAACAAAGGAAATAACTCAGTTTCAAGTTTAAATCTTCTTGGAATAAGATATTTTGAACGTTCATAGATTAGTTTTTTGTCAAGCATATAAAATCCCGAATTAACAATAGATCTTGAATCTGGAGATGTTACTGATTTCTCCATAAATTTTGAAATTTTTCCCTTATCATCTAACTGAATTCTCCCAAATCTTTTTGCTTCTTCATTTTCCATGTCAAAAACTGATGCTGTCAGGTATGAATCCATACTTTTATGGAATTCATACGTTTCCTTTAAATTTATGTTTGTTACGATATCTCCATTCATAACTATATAATCATCATCAAGATTTATCTGTTCAAGAGCTAACGATAAATCTCCCCCGGTTTCCCAACCGAGTCCTCTAACAACCTTAATATTATCTTTTCCGGTTTTTTCCAGAAATCTTTCTATGATTTCGAGGTTCTCACTTGCCACAATATATATTTTGTCGGGATTCAAATCTTGAACGTTTTGGGTTAAGTAATCAATAACCGGTATTCCTTTAACGGGGAGAAGTATTTTGGGTAAGTAATAGGACAAAGGTCTAATTCTGCTTCCAGAGCCCGCTGCTAGTATTATTACTTTCATTTTACTGCAATCCTTCTTTAATTAATAGAATTTACTATAGACGTTTTCTTCTAAATGACAGCTTTCAAAGATTTTTTTTGTGTTCAGGAGAAATTGAGCAAATCAATTCAGTTTTATAGAGAAATCACTATTTCATTCTTTATTTTTACACATCTTTTTCCTGATTTTCTTCTTATTTTCGAAAGCTTACGCTATCCCCCCCTTGCAATTACCTTCATGTCCATTTCATTTTCATGTATGTTTTTAATCATTCTCCACACCATACAATTAAGACCACTGTTCATGTAAAAACACGGGTCAAAATTAAGTTGGCGAGAAGGGCTAATTTTATTCCCGCGAAAATGCACAAGAATGATCTGGTGGGTTACATCGTTCCTAGATGCTCGGTCCATTGTTGCGTTTATGCCACGCATAGTGCACCTTATATCCCCGTCGCTGTAACATGATATTTCGGGGAATGTAGGAAACTAAATAGGAATTATGTAAAGATGCAGTGGTTATAATAAGCTTCCTGATCAAGGGAACATCCACCCCTATGTGGAGTGGAGTTTGTACCCGAAGAAATTGCCTCCATCCTTCTGTGTGAATGCCCCATATTTTGATCTCCTTGTCTTTTATTCCCAGTGCCTCTCACTCGTGAGATGTTTCTTCTCCCCTTTTACAGCTTTGGTATGTCTTCCTGCTTCTTTTATACCCTGAGGGATATCTCTATCCGATGGCTGAGGCATATCTGGAGCAGAAGATTTCTTCTTCCCATGATCTGCAGTGATGCAGGAGGTTTCCATATCTCAGACTAGTTGATTCCGTTACGGAAAGTTAAGAGAGTGTGGACTTCCCGAATCTTCGCCGAATAGTGAAAGAAGCTGGGAGTGATATGCGATCGTTCAGTTCTTTCTGAAGTTTTTCGTCCGCTATGCTGTACAATCCCTTTTTCACAAGGCTTTGTTCAAGGGACTCATTGGTTCCAAGTCAATTGACTGATCTATCTCAGGGAGAATATCATGGTTCCTGATCGTACCGTACATTTTCGGAAGGCTGAAATCTCTTAATGAGGACATTGTGATGTACATGAAACAGGCATGAATAAAGGTTCTACCATCGACACCTGTCATTCAGACCAAAGTAATACGAGAAAATATCCAAAAGTGACAACTAGAAGATGATGTGATCAACGGAAGTTTTTAGAAAACGTCTATAGTAAATCGCAAATTTAATAACTCGGCTTGGACGTTAGTATGTGTTTTATCAATGGTAGTTTGGATATGTCGTTTTCTTTTGTCGTTTTCTTTGATAATTGTGTGGTTTTCCATATTTTACTAAATCCGCCAGGGGTCGATTCAATGAAATACAATCTTTCGGAAAAAACAAAGAAACCATCTATAGTATATTACGGGGGATATCGAAGGTACAAAAGACCCTTAGAAATCGTTTTAATATTCAAAGAAATAAGCGACCGTCTTCCGGATGTAGAATTCACTTTTGTTGGAAGAGGTCCGGAAATAGATAATGTAAAATCAAAAGTTCAATCCTTAAATATATAAGATAAAACAATGTTCACTGGAAAAATAAGCGAATGTGAATTAGCTTCTATAGTTTCCAGAAATTGGCTCAATGTTCACACATCTATAACTGAAGGTTGGGGATATTCTATTCTTGAAGCTTCAGCCCGTGGTACTCCAACTGTGGCATATGAAGTTCCAGGTGTTGTTAATACGATTGAAAACGGTATAAACGGTTTAAAGATTAAGGATATGGACAGGGAATCATTTGTAAATGCTGCGATAACAATTTTAAGTAACCCTAAGCAATGGCAAAAATCAAGTAGAACCTTCGCTGAAAATTATTCGTGGGATAAGACGGCAGAAATCTGGGACCCTCTCATAAGGAACGTGATAAAAAAGAAGTAACTCAGTGTTACAGTATTTATACCGACAGTCAAGATTCATATTGCACCGATTCGCACGGTCGAGGTCAACTTGGTATATGCAAAAGATATTTGGACTGCCTAAACGATTAAAATTCCCATTGACTTCGCCTTTTTCAACCGTCTACTTTAGTTATTTATGCTTAAGTGACACAGTATGAAATACTTAAATCAGATTCCACCATATTTGTAAGGAGTCGTAAATAAAGAAATTCCTCAAAGGAAGTAGAGGATTAATTTTGGCATTAAAATGATTTAAGAACTAAAGATAGTTGTAATCTTAAAAGGGGATGCAAATTATATTTATCGACAAAACAGACAATTCCACTAACATAATTATGATCTCCACCTCTTCTATCTGCATATCTACAGAATTCAAATCTTTGCTGTCTGATAGCTGTCTATAACGTGTCTAAATCCCGTCTAATTCCAGTCCATTATTCCTCTGGAATTTGTCTATTTTCACCATAGTAAATTCCAAGGTTTCCAGCATATGATCCCAATTAGTTTAAAAAAATACCCCCTTTGACCTTGTAGAATTAACAAATCAATTGAATCTTAGAACATTTCCAATTGTCTGCTCTTTCGGGGAATAGAATCAACCCTCACAAGAACCGATAGAAAATAGACATCTGAATTATCAGAATAAAAACGGACAACTTCGGGAAGAGTTAAATTCGCACCGTCTTATGTTTGGTAAGATTTATAAGCAGTATCTTCATTTAAAGCAATCCACAAAATGTTATATGGCAATATATAATGGATATTATCAATTGGCAACCCAACTCCAACATCCCTTATTCAAATCTTCTTTTGACCATATTATTTATTGTTTCAGTCAGAATCACATTTCCATCGAAATTAACAACAAGGAAATCAGATTTAAGTATCCGTTCATTGAACAAAAAAATAACATTGAGTACGGTATTTGTGGTCTCCCACAACAATTTGTTAGCTTTCCATTAATACAACACAGTTAAATACCTTCTATGACTAATAGATAATATGTTGAATATTGATAATAAACAAACAATCATCGACTCATACATGAGAGGAAACAGTCTCAGAGAGATTGGTGAACGGTTGGACTTGTCAAAGGATACTGCGGCTAAAGTAATAAACGAATGGAAATCAGGTACCCTGAATTATCTTCAGGAGGGGGTTCCATATGAAAAGAATCTGATAGAAGTATCTAAGTTTTTGAAAGAGAGCAATATGGATCTAAACGATGCGATCAGTTTTTCTTTCAACCTGAAGATGATGCTCGACAGAGACATTGACAAAGAACAATCCATAATGTTACTGCAGAATTTGAAAGATATGAAACAAGATGAATTAATCTCATTTATTGAAACAGCAAATACACTATTTAAAAAAGGGAAAAGATATGGCGAGCTGAATCGGGAAGTTGAGGAACTGGAGTTTAAAAAAAGTGCAAACGAAAAGAAGATTGAGTCGCAGACCAGACAGATTCGGGAACTTAAAATCAAATTAGCGGATATCAAAAACCAAGAAGAAATTCATGCAAAAAGATTGGCTGAAGTACAAAAAAATGAATATTTTGATAAGGAAAAACTGAAGAAATCAAAATTCATCTTTAGTCGTGTCAAAAAACTTGGAATTGGAGATGATAAGATTTTTCAATTTCTTCAAGGTGCCTCCATTTTCATGTTTAATCCCTTTTTTGTTGTTGGAGCAGAAAGCCTTTGCCAGGAACTGCCACCGGGAGAAGACGCTTCTACCCATATGCTAAATATTCTGCTGATGTGGGCTTCAATAAAAGAGGCTGGTTGGGATATTACTTCTGCGATTGAGTTTGCAAAGGCATTTAAAAAAATCACTGGCAGCGAGAGTGAAGCCATAAAAGTCTTGTAAAATTTGCATAAATCTATTCATTCAGTTGAAGTCAGATTAGAAGAGAAAAAGAAAGAAGAACTGAATTTGGATGAAAAACTCATATGGAAGGAACAAGAGTGTGAGTATTTAGAGGAAAAGATGAATAAGGCCAATCAGGAGCACAAGGATTTAGAGCTTAAATTGATTGAAGATGCCACAAATTCCCATATTTACGAAACCAAAATACAGGAGCTGAATCAAAAATAAGGCCAATGGAAAAGATTGTAAAACTGTATGATGCCAACATTGTTGCACTTCTTGAAGATATACTCTCTGGAAAAAAGATCATCGATGAAAGCATAGGAATTCATTTTAAAGAGATCATACAAGGAGAAATGGATCGACAACTCGAGAATTATCTACAAATGCAGATTGGAATCTTTCAGCTAAACAAAAAATCGATGTTTTTTCCTGTTCAAACAGAAGTAAATGGAAAACTGGCCACTTATTTAGTGAGTGATTCATCATTGGCCAAGAGCCTCGAAAATGGATATAATACAGTTCCGACCTATTCTGGCACTGAAATCAATAGGGTTAATATCCCTACAGTCACCGCAGTTAAATTCCTCCTGGTTGAAGTTTTAGACAGTAAAACTTCAGAATTTCTGAGAACCCAGGTACGCAATTCATACGCTGCTGCTACTGAAGCCATATACCGAGAAAATATCGAAACTGGCATGGCTAAACTCTTTCAGACGGATGCGAAAGTACCTGCTCCTGCAACTCGTAGATCGGTGATGCCACTGCCAAATGGTCCAACAGGAAGATATGCTAATAAAAAACTAAACGGCGGGATACGGTTAAAACATTTTGAAAGCAGGATCGAATCTGATAATAATTAGGTATACTTAGTATGAGATTTTAATCCATAATATTATGGAAAATCCAATTTTTCATAGTTCTTCTAAAGTGAATCTAAGAACTCTGCTATTTTCTTTTTATTTTCAGTTATTGAATAATATCCCTGAAGTTCTTCCAGAACTTCCAGGTTCTTTTCGAAATTTACGTTCCTCAACTCCTCTGATGTCTTAGCGATCAATTCTGGAAATTCTTCTCTCTCACCCACTTTCATTAAGGCATTTTCCATCACTCCAGTGGCGGATTCTTCCGTAGATATAACCCTTAATCCGTGAAGCAAATATTCAATATTCTTAATGCTTGTACCTCCTGGGGTTAAAGACGGGTTAATGCCAATCTGGCACAAAGTGTATACGGAATCGAGATTTTCTATCTGTCCCAGTGATAACAAATTGTCAGAATTAAATCTTCCATACCTCTCTTCACTTCCGTTGCCGACGATCAAAAATTTGATCTTAGTGTCAACCAACTTCATCATTGGTGCTAATGTCTGAACTACAAAATTAGCTGAATCTTCGTTTGGTTTATAGTCATAATTACCAATTAGAACCACGTAGATATCATGATCTTTATCACGGAAACGAAAGTCTCCAGATTTGATTTCCTTCTTTTCCGCATCAATGTTTAGAAAATGTGTGAATAATAGAATGTGCTTGTTGTAATTTTTCCTCATTTTTGACTTAACTGCTAAAGACGGAACTATAGAGGCAAATGAATAATTCACCACATAATGCTCGTAAAATATGTTCAAGAAATTAATAGCAAAAGACTGTGTAATACTTTTTTTCGCCAAGGTATCTGTATAATCCTTCCCCCAGTCAGATATTCGAGTGATGATCCTTAAATTTTTATGCAAACTGAGCAGTCTAGCCGGAAAGAGGCAATATCTATCTTCAATGATACATATGGAAAAGTTATTCTTAATATTTTTATTGTTTACAATTAGCCAGTAAATCAAATAAAAATTTACAAGGGAGGTTCTCAACAACCAGTTCCTTTTTTCCATATGAGTCGTTCTGTAGAACTCTTCGGATGGAATCTCGAGTTCACAATGAGATTTAACAGAATCAATTAAATTCAGCACATATTTTGTCTGACCATCCAACTGGCTCAAAGGTTTGTGGAAGATTATCAAAACCTTATTCTTAGTCATATTTTATCCACTCAATTCGGTTAGCAGCATATCGGTTTCTGGTACATACACCATCTAATTGAGAACATAAATAAATCAGAGTTCATAAGTATTGTTAAAATAAAAACATATTCTAAGGCTTGAGATTAAGTTATGACAATATAAAAGATGCGAGTACATTGAACCAAGATATCAATTCAACTATTTCCAAAATATGTACTGAGTCATTGTCGATATGTTTTCTATAGAAAACTACAGTTAATAAAAACTAGTCAGTCTAAACTTACAAAAGGTCTTCGGAAGCAATAGAATAAAGGGTAAAAAGATGAAGTCTCTATAAATATATAAATTCAACTTGGGATATAGACCATAAGTCCTCTTATTTTTGTATCTAATCACTTGTTTAAGCGTATTTATTGTTTTCTTGCATATTTGGATTCTGCCTCCGTAAGCGTAAGCCAAACGTAAATTTAGGAATGATAGCAGAATAATAAGTCTCTCCCTAAGAGACTGTTCGTTATCGTTTACGAATGAGAGTATCTTTGCATACGATTTAATTTCCTTTTCAATATTTCCTCCT
>JAJZXP010000208.1 GCA_021806345.1 Thermoplasmata archaeon
ATGGAATATACTAAAATCAAAGAGGGAAGGATTAAAATTCTACACCACTCAACATCGGCTTCAGTTAATGGCGACAGTGAAACTGTTGTTGGATATGCCTCCATGGTTGCCTATAAGGCATGAAATCCTATCTTTTTCTTTACCCTGACTTCTGAAAGTATCGATAGATAATTTCATTAAGGAGTCCTTTTTTTAGGAATTGGGACATTATTCCTTAAAAATCTTCTGGGTACTGATAAGAATATTCTCCCAGGAGGTGGGCTCTTCATACTATAAAATATTTGTCTGGAGTATTTAGATTCTGGTCAGATGGTTGTCGTCATTGATCTAAGAAAAATATATGTATAATCACGTATTTGTTTTTTATGGAAACGCGACGAAAATTATTAGTTATAATTCCAGCTGTCCTATTTGCTTTCTTAGTGGTAGGAATGGCATACAATACTCCAATTGCCCTAAATTCAAATGTTTCTGCTATGACCAGTGTTTCCTCGCAATCTACCTATTCAACCTACAATTATTCAATCCGTACAATAGATGAGTTAATAATGGGGTTGCATCCCAATTTTAACTTTACCGCTATCTATTTGCAAAACTCGAGTCTGAAAAACGACAGTAAGGGTCCGGAGATCATTTCATCGGGAAGTATTCTGTTGAATAACACCACATATTCATATAATTTGGTTGTTCAACACTCAAATGTTACACAGGTAAATTTATCTTTAGAATCATTGCTACTCTCTAACGAGACGAAAAATTATTACAACAGTGGACCCCCAGAAGACATTTCTACGACAACAACTGTTCAGACTGTCTTCAATATCACAATGGTTCAGTACAACACAATGGTCATAAATGGCACCAACAGCAAGAACAGTTACAATATCTTTAAAAAGGTAACCACAGATACAGTTGATTTAGGCCCAGTTTATCATCAGGCAACGTCCACCGTCAAAAAAAATACGACGTCGTTCTCCAATTTCACTGAAGTAAAAAATGGAAATGTTGACCTGGAAACATTTTCTATAGAGAATGATCTTCTAACTGCAAACGGAAATATCACATCTGTGGATCCAAATAACTCAACCACAATCCTCAGTGCCAGATTTGCAGGGGAAATTCATAATGGATCAAATAATCTCCCATTTGTTATAACAATAGAAAACAATTCGGGTACTCTAACAGTGGGAGGAGATCCTGTGAACTTCTCAATGGACCCACAGGGTGCTTCAAGGCAGATTAATGGAGGGACACAATGGGTGGGAGAGGCAAAAACAGTACTTCCATATATATATGTTGGAGTCCCGTCAATTATTGCAACTTTAGCAGGGCTTATAGGATCCATTGCTTCGCTTTTCGGAACAGTACTTTCGGCAGTGGCTTCTGCAGCCCTTGGTGCTATTGGGATTGTTGGGTTCTTTCTGGTTAACATTGCGCTATTTGCAACCAGTTCTGACACTATTGATCCATACGCAGAACTATCGGTTTGGCATTCAAATATATGGTACCTTAGCTGGATTCCGGAAATAGAATTTGAGCTTGGAGCATACTCAGATCGTTTTCACGATCCAATAACTGGCCAAACGTTTACATTCGCTTACTCATACAATCCAGTCGTTTCAGATCTGGTTTCTTCTGATCAATTACCTTATAATTACCCTTTTCCATATCAGCATCAATCTATCTATCCCGATTGGAGTCCTTACCTTTGAGGGGAATATTCCATTTGGCTTTAAAGAGGTGCCAAGGTTTATGAATTTCAATACTTCATTTTACTTGTTTGCAGTTACCTTGGCATATACTCAAATAAACGGTTGGTTCATTCTCATATACACAATATCATTTGTCATTTATGTGTTTATTACTGGAGGAGGTATTTACGGGGCTTTGTTTGAGGTCTTATTGTTTGGAACCTACAGAGAGAGCCTTAGAGTCAGGAAAACTAAGACACTATTTGAATTTGTAATCATGTTAGCTATAATGGGACTCTATCTGTGGTTTTTTGACATAAGAACTGACATTTTGCATCTGAATGTAGAGAATGGTATGTTATTTGAGATGCCCATGGCTATATTGTTTATACTTTCTATTCTATTGACTATCCGTGTTAGATCGATTAAGGGGGTTAGATCATGAATTTTACGACGTCTTTTTATCTGTTTATGTTTATTCTTCTGGTATCTGGAATAATATCAATATTTTTTATTAATCTAATACTTTTATTCGGAGTGGGTGAATACGCGTCTCTTTATGAAGTCCTAATATTTGGATTCTATGGGGAGAGCCTCAGGACCAAGAAAGTTGGCATGCTACTTGGGTTTACGTTTGCAACAGTTGTTATTGCTCTCTTTCAATGGACTGTACCTGTAAGAATTCTACTTTACCACCTGAATTTAATAGAAAGTGTATTGTTCGAGTTACCCATGGCTATATTGTTCATACTTTCCATTTTAATGGTTTTTCACGTGAGGTCATTGAACAAGAAAATCAAAGTTAATAGTGTGGAAAACTGAATCAAGCTCTTTCTCCTGATTTTTTACTCAACAAGAACAGAACAATTCACAGACCAGAGAGTAGGGAACCGATAAGGTATAATTTTCAATCTCTAAGTTTGTATCATTGCTTTGAATTCACTTTATTTTAGTTGGTAATTGAGTAGTATATTCCAATCCTTGTAGAAAGTAATACTTTCAAATCTTTGTTGACAATCTGAAAATACTCCTATATGATTTTAAATAAAACCCGCTCTATTCTAGAGTTCAAACGAGTGCTTGTGAGATTGCTAATATCAATATTCGGTAAAAATCAACTAAAACTTGACAATGTCGATAATAAGAAACTTTATTCTTTTTGAACATATCATGCCGCTAATATTGAGGTTTCGTGATGTATTTTCCTGATGAAAATGGCATGTGCATAGAGATGAAAGGCGTAACAAAGAAATACGACGTTATACCCGCCT
>JAJZXP010000324.1 GCA_021806345.1 Thermoplasmata archaeon
AAAAATACCGCAGAGAACTTGAAATTGCAAAAGCCAAGGCAAATACTAGAAATATTAATATGATAAATCTTGGAAACTCCAAGGGTTCTGGATGGGATAAGGTTGATAAATCAGATACGGGAAAGAATCTGCCTAAACCCACAGAAGTTATAGAATCTTGCCCAGAATGTGGAGCTTATATGCCAGAAGACAGTAAATATTGCCCGCAATGTGGTTTTAAGATATCATGATGGTTTGCCATCAATCAAATTCTTTATGAGGATGCTTCCAAGAATTGCTATCATCAGCAATGCCAGAACATCAATCAACATGTTTGGAACCAGGAACAGAAGTATAATTATAAGCAATATAAAACCGCTTACAGGCTCTTTTTTATAAAATAAATACAGACTGTTGGGGAGTTCTATAAGATTGGTTACGTACCCTTTTTTGTTGTAAATGCTTATGATCACTGAGATCATCGCTGATGCAAAGAAAAGTGGATCAATTATATCCGATCCGATAAAAGGAATTATGGAAAACAGAACATAGATTACGCTGGTGAAGAGTGAAACGAATATTATGGTGAAAATAGCAGAAACCGTATCGGACAAAGTTGTTGAAACTGAAAATTCTTTATTCTCAATCTGGTCTGAGGACGCATAAGATTGCCAGTAAATAGCAAAAATAACGAAGAAAAATGTCAACTCCGTTGTTATAAAGAAATATGCATATGAATCAAGCGTCAGTCCAACGGGAGACAGATTTTGCCTGATTAAAAGATTTGCACTCGAAATTATCACGTCAAATATGTATATTAAAATATATCCAATAATAATGCCAAAAACAAAGGGCAATATTATTCTCGGATTCTTCATTATCAAATATAAAGAAGAATCAAGAGACGCACTCTCGTCAGACATTACTGCTTGATGTTTATATGGGATATATAAATTTCTAATACTGAAGTTTTTACATTTATATAAAATATCAGACGTTTTGTTTGGAATTAACAACAAAATAAACTCATTGTTTTATTATTATATTTGATAGATTCTTAAGAACCGTATCTGCGATGCTGTGTGAACAAATAAGGAGAATCTCCCTGTCAAGCCTGTAAATTCTCTCAATTTTTATATCCTGTATAGAGAGATATTCCACAACAGTAAATGTAATGCCGGGTACATCTGAACCATGTTCAGGCAACATTATTCTAATGCATGCCATATTTCCTACTTTTTCATCCTGAACAATAAATCTGAACTTATTTTTGTATTTGTATGCAAATAGGAATTCTAATGGGGTTTCTGGAAAATGATCAAGTTCGATTTCTGTGTATCTATATTCCAGAGAGATATTAGATTCCTTCAGGATTTCAGACTGTCTTTCCCAAGAACCTGCATATATTTTCATATCAGAAAGAATTTTTACAAGTGTGTTGATTTTTACATCCCTGTTGCAGGCATCATCTACAGTTGGTTTAATAGCCCTTGCGAGGCTTGTAAAATTTACAAATCCACTTCTCATTGCAATAGAATAAAGTGGATTGTTTTCAATGACCCTCTCTACAACATCCTTTATCTTATTCACACAGTAGCATACCTATTATTTATTTAAGAATCACCATTCTGGCTTACATTTCAAATTTCATTTTTCAGATGCTTTCGTTAGATCAGAGAATATTTTTTCAGGGCTTTCAATCCCCACTGAAAGCCTCATAGTATTAACTGAGATTCCAACCCTATTTCTTTCTTCCTCTGATAAGTTACGGTGTGACATTGTTGTGGGATGTGATATAAGAGAGTTCACGCTTCCAAATGTATTTGCAGGTTTTACCAGTTCAAGTTTTTTCATGAATTTGCCCGGTTCATTACATTGTTTAGACAATTCAAAAGTGACAATTCCTGAGCCCCCCAGCAAATTTTTTGCTGCAGCTTCCGAATCAGTATGATTTTTATTCATAGGATATACAATATTTTGCGAAAATTTTGCATCTTCCAGCATTTCCGAAATCAACTTAGCATTATTGTTAATCCTGTCCATTCTCAGGCCCAAAGTCTTTAACCCTCTAATGGCAAGAAAAGCAGTATTTGGATCAAGGGATGTTCCAAGAGTTCTCCTCGTTGCATCTATTTTATCTATAATGTCTCTATGGCCCGATATTGAGCCTCCAATCAGATCATTATGTCCCGACATAAATTTTGAAAGGCTGTGAATTACAATATCTGCACCATGGTTCAGTGGTTCTGAGTTGTAAGGTGTCGAAAGAGTGGAGTCTACAATAAGCATTCCTCCCTTTTCATGAACTATTTCAGCGATCAATTCAATGTCATACACCCTGAGCATTGGATTTGAGATCCCTTCAAGAAATACTATCTGGTTCTCTTCAATATTTTTAATGATGTTAACGTTTCCTGGGTCTGAAACTTTCAGCTGTATTCCCATTTTCAAAAGGAAACTTGTAATAAAATTATATGTTCTTCCAAAGAGATCTGCGGGAATCAATAATTTCTTTCCTTTTTCAAGCTGTGTGAACAATGTAGTTGATATTGCACCCATTCCAGATGATGTGCATGTAGTCATTTGCGCATCTTCAAACATTGAAATAATTCTGGAAAGTTCTTCAACTGTTGGATTTGATTCCCTTGAGTATCTATGCTTTTCACCCTCGGGCATCAGGAATGATCCAGTTTGGTATATTGGAAAAGTCAAACTCCATGCCTGCTTTTCAATAGTTTCACTGAAGAATTTTTCCCTCAATCATCACACCTTTCCCTATTTTTCCATTATGTATGGTAAAGTCAAGATTATAACTATCCATCACTGAACCTGTTATATCGTCCATTCCATTATTTATTGTTCCATCAGAAATCACAAGAACAGAGGGGCCAGCTCCACTCAAACAAACTCCATAAGCACCCTCCTCTAAAATTCCTTTTTTAAGATCTGTATAATAAGGATACATTTTTTCTCTTGCTTTTTCAACTATGGGATCATTCATACCTGATCTTATGAGTTTCTCATCTTCATTAATTATGCCTGCGATTAGAGATGCAAGATATCTGGAACCATGAATATGGGTTTTTAATTGTATAGTTTCAGGCAGCAATTCTCTTAAAGCAAGGGTTTTTTTCTCAATCTCAATCTTTGGCATTATAACTGTAAAACTAAATTTTGTTTCATTTCTGAGGTTAATTGCATGGATTGGATCAAATGATGTGATCATTGTATAACCACCACATATGCTTGCAGCAACGTTGTCGAAATGGGGAGTTCCAGAGGCAGCTGTTTCTCCAATTCCGGCAAAATAAATCTTTTCATCCTGACTCATGTTAATGCCAAAAAGAGAATCAAGAGCACATACAGCAGCTGAGGAGGAGGCACCACTGCTTCCAAGCCCAAAACCTGACGGGATAGATTTTTCAATTCGAATGGAAATGCTTTCTTTTATCCTGTAGTGTTCTAATACATTCAAGGCAGATAGCCCTGCACTGTTTAGTCTTGGATCTTTTGGAACATTGTTCCCTATTATTTCTACTGCCGAATTGTTTCCAGGTTCTATCTTTACTGTTACACTTTCAGAGAAAATATCCAAACTCAGGCCTAAGATATCAAACCCGGGGCCAAGGTTGGCAGAAGAACAGGATACTTCAGCCTTAGCACATTCCATTTTTTGAAATTGAACAGTGCTAAAAATTATTTATTTAATAAATTATGATTGGAAGGTATTTTTTGGTGAAAAGTTAATGACTGCATAAGAAACTATTTTCGATTTATAAGCTTATTCCAGTCTCTTTTTTAACTTCTTTAATAAATGCTTTGAAAACCTCACTTTCTGCCGGTGTATTTATAATATCTCTTATGAAGGAATCAGGAGAGTTCCTGTAACCAACGAAATTTTTGACATATCCTTCAATGTTCACCAATGCTCTGATCTGAATTACTGGTTGTATCCTGTCGTTTTTCCAGTACCTCCTGCCAATGTTAATTTTCTCATCTCTCAGTGAAAGATAAGCAATTTCTGTTTCCACACGATCCAGTTCAATTCCAAACTCCAGGGAATAAAGTTTAGAATAAAGTGCAAGCTGGTCCACATAACGAGAATCGATTTTTTTGGAAGTTTTAAAATCGACGAGAACATGTTTTTCAACAGTGCCATCCAAATATGTATACACGCCGTCAATCTTCCCGGTCAATGTTAATCCTTCATTGATTGAAGGGAAAACCATGGGGAGATTCTTCTTGACAGAAAGTTCAGAATATTTCCATTCACCGTTGTATGTTTTGTGTACAAATTCATCATATTCCATAAAATTTTTCCAGGTTAAAATTCCATCATCATCCAGAAGCATGTCCGGTTTTTTCTTCTTAGTGATGTATGTTTCGATCATTTCATGGATTGAGGTGCCAAATATCATTGAAGAACTGCTGTATCTAATGCCGAGGATGTATGTAATGATGAAATCTTCCAGTGATTTGGGTGTGATCTTTGTCATCATAGTATAACTGAGATTCTGGAATTTCTTCATCTTATTCTTAATGTTGTTTATCAGCCACTGATCCTCAGGCACTTCCACTGTGGGGGCCATCTTGTTCATTGGAACAAACTCACTTTTTTCCTGTGGTTTATTCTGGTATTCAACCCTGTTAGCAAACTTGGATGAATATCGCAAGGCCCATTTCTCTGAAGTGATTATTGATAAGGTTTTCTTAGCTCTTGTAATAGCTACAAAGTCAATTCTATTCTCCTCTCCTCCCTTATCAATAGAGCTATATGAAAATGAAAATTGCGAAAGGGCAAGTTCAACCATAAGATCAATGGGACTCTTCCTTTCTCCATTTGAGTATTTAGGCATATAGACAACATGGTCAAATTCAAGTCCTTTAGCCTTATGGGCAGTCAAAAGGGTAATTCTTGAATCTTCTTCTGCGAAATCCTCAGTGGAATTTCCCTGAATTATATAGTTAATGAAATCCTGGAATCCCCTGAAATATTCTTTTCCTTCAAAATTCCTATAATATCTAATTGTTGAGTTAATATCGTTTGAAGTTTCAAAAGCTTCTCTGGAAAACTCAATGCTTTTTGGCAAAATCCATTCTTTAAACAGACCCTCAATAGATTTAACATCCTTTCCAAAATTTTTCTTCAATAACTTCAGATGATCCGGAAGCATTTCTGAAATATCTCCTGAAGCAGTTCTCAACTCATCTGCAAGCCTGACCGCATCTTTGAAATCGATCTTGGCAAATGGAGTATATAGCATAGGGATTACAGAAGCTGAATCATTGAATACTATCCCTCTGACAAATCTCTCAATATGTTCATTCCAGGTATCTGAAACACCTGAACCTGAAAGCTTTGTGTGATTCAAGGATAGTTGTGTAAGAAGTTTCGACAGGTTTTCCGCTTGGGCATTTGTTCTTGTAATAATGCCTATAGTTTCTTTTTCACCGGAATTAGATAGAATGCTCTGTACCTGTCTGATAACTGCATCAGGGACTTCACTGTCTTTTTTTAGGACAATCAGATCAACTTTACCTGAATCTAATTTATTAATGCTAGACATTTTATTCAATTCTGCCCCAACATCTTTATTACTTGCATTATTGAAAAATTCTATAGCAAAATTACTTATATTCTCTGGCAACCTATATGTATCAACGATTTCTTTTTTTACGAATTCAGGATTATTGATGTATGAGTTAAAAGACTCTGTATTTCCACCCTGGAAACCAAAAATTGCCTGCTTCTTGTCGCCCACTAAAAAGAATTTCTCGCCTGATTTTGAAATAAGTTCTCTTTCAAGCTCACTTATGTCCTGCACTTCATCCACATATACATAAGGATACTTTTTAAAGCCATCTTCCATTATTTCTATGGCCTTAACTATATAGTCATTATAGTCCAAATAATTTTTAGCCTTGATATTCTCGTAATCCTTATAAATTTCAAAAAATTTCTGAGCAAAGATTATCATTTCCTCAAGTTTGTAATCCTTGAGGCCCTGGTTTTTACTATACATTTGATTGATTTCATCCCGTATTCTATTCACGTCAATTTTCTCTGGATATATTCCATAACTTTTTAGCAGTTTAAGGCCGTTTGTTATTCCACCAACCCCAATACCTCCCGGATATGGCTTAATATAATATTCAGGCGAATAGTTTGTCAGTTTTCTGGTCTCCATTGAACAATATATTATGTATCTCATGAATCTTTCAGGGAGGGTTTCGATGATTTTGTATTTCCGTGTGATTAAGGATAATGCAAATGAGTGAAAAGTCTGAACTTCAGGAACTTCATAATTCTTATTCGCGTTAAAAATTTTCTTTCTGATTCTCTCTTCCATTTCCCCCATAGCTTTCCTCGTGAATGTGAGGCATAAAATATCACTGCTTTTTACACCACTGTCAAGCAATGATAGTATGGAGTCGGCCAAATATTCCGTTTTTCCTGAACCGGGATTAGCAGAAACAATGAGGTTAGAATTATTATTCATAATAAGTACCATATCTACGAATGAAATTAAATAATTTTTCATTTATACACTGAACAAAAATTACGAAAAAAATTCTTGGGAATGATAGTTATAATGATCTGAACAGGAAACCAAGCGAATATTTAGCGTTAAAGATTTATGTGCGAAAGAACAGTATGATTAAGAATAATAGAGAGAATTTTCCCTCGGGCAATGTGTATTAGAACATGATAAATTCTATAAAAGGTAGGGGATTGAGTAATACCTTTGAATTGTAAGGTGTGTGCCATATTGATGAAGCAGAAACCTCCAATCAATTGCGGTCAAAATCGTGTGTCGGATAAATTATAACTTTTAATTTGGAAAGTAGAACCCTATTAGCAAATATAAATATAGAATAAAACATTAAGATTGATTGAGAGAATGACTGAGGGTACAATAGAACTAAAAGGCTTTAAAAAATTCCTTTACAGAAAATTCAAGGATATTAAACCGGAGGTTAAATTTGAAGTA
The DNA here is from genome assembly GCA_021806345.1 of Thermoplasmata archaeon. The sequence goes on from JAJZXP010000324.1 coordinate 6,972, forward strand.
AGTTTTCCATTTCCTGGAAAGATGACTATAATAGCCAGGACACAAAATTTTAAGCAAATCAAATTCATAGAAGTTACTCTGCGGGATCAATTCCAGCGAGATTACCTAGTTAAGTTACATAAGAGAAAAGGTATTTTAAAATCAACTGTAAACGTAAAAGAAGGGAAGAATTTTGAATTATCTTTTTACGTGATGGGAAAGAATGGAATGTTTAACCGCATTAGTAAAAAAATTTCAGATATACTTGTGGTTGAACCTATTGCGGTGGAAAAAAAGAAAAGTGAAGTTCAAAAACCTAATAAAACAACGACTCCAAAACCAAAGAAAGCATCCGGATCGCAGTCAAAGCAGACCAATGCAAAAACTCAGAGCATCAAGAACATTCCTCCTCCGAAAAAAAGGAACTGGCCGAATTCTTCAACTTACGCACAAGCCTTGCAGAAATCATCTTTCAGTATAAATTCACTGTATCCTAACATTCGGGAAGCTTCATTCCTTAAGAATCAAAACGTGAAATATTCAACTCTCATCCAGGGTGCTGGTAATTTTGGTGTTGTTTTCAAGTTTTCAAACGGCGGTACATTCCATGCTTTGAAATGCTTCACCAGAGGAGGAAATTATCTGGAGTTAAGATATTCTGAAATAGGCAAGGCTTTAAATGCCGCAAAGTTCCCATTCTTTATCGATTTAAAATTCTGCGATAATGCCATAAGGACAATGAGTCGGCCAAATGAATATTTCCCAGCAATTACCATGCAGTGGGTAGATGGTGAAACTCTGTATAATTATATTAATAAAAATTTCAAGATAAGTGCAAGTATGGATAATGTTGCAAAGTCCATATTGAATGCAATAAAATTGATGCAGGATAAGAAAATTGCACATGGAGATCTTTCAGGCGATAACATTCTGGTTGGGGACAATGAAAAAATTACAGTTATTGATTATGATGGTATGTATACCCCATCATTACGCAGAGTTGGAACTGAGGAACTTGGGCATGAGGCATTCCAACACCCTAAAAGGGGAAGATACTACGGTGAAAAACTTGATAATTTTTCAGCTTTGATCATATTTCTTTCTCTTTCCGCCTTATCAGTCAATCCTGCCCTGTGGAAATATAATGAGGGAGATCCAGATAAATTGATTTTTGATCCTGCAGATTTTCAGAATCCTGGAAAGTCACCCATATTCAAGGACCTGATGAAGTTGGGTGGAAACATCCCAAATATCACCATGATGCTGCAGGAGTATCTAAAACATGATGTGGACTGGGATGGGATGGATATTGATAAAATTATAAAGATGAAATAATGATGGCCGAAACGTCATCATTTCTCATTTCACCATTACTTCTTTTAATGTCAAAAAATTCACGGTTGCCCACGTTATCCGAAACTTCTTCAAAGGAGGTAACACCTGTTTCCATTATGTATTTAGAAATTGAGTCAGTAGCCATAATGATCCCATTGAGTTCGTCAAACTCAAATTCCATGTATTTTACCTCTGGATATTTGTAATCCCTTTTATCTTTCATAGGATTTCCGTATCCACTCCAAACCAGTTCTGGATGAAGACCAAATTCTTTTATATCTTTTATTGGAAACGTTTCCATTGAGTTTTCTTTAAACAGGAAAAGACAACTATCACCACGGGCCCAGACTCTTGCATATGTCACATCATCCTCAACGAAAGATGCTGCAAGAAATGTTGAATAAGAGCCGAAAACCGCTTTTTTCTTAACATTCCATCTTAAATTTTCCCAATCTATGGATTCATACCATTTCATCCTGCATCCACTAATGTATTTCTCCATGTCTGCAATGACAGAAAGGTCAAAGTCATTATCTGTAAATTGTGAGGACAGGCAGGCTGCCCAAAGGGGAGAAAAAATGGAATCTCCCGCTCCATCACAAACAGAAAAACGTTTTGTTTCCATGTTGTATGACACTGCGTCTTCTGTTTCGCTCTCAGGACTGCCAGCCTTGGAAAAATTGAACGATTTAACTATCATTAATTTACCTTGCTGTATGCAACTCTGGTACCGATGTCCAGGAGTTTTATGAGATCGTCCAAATCACCATTGTACACATAGCCTCTTGCATTTTCCGGTATATCGTTGAACTCTTCTCTGGCTATGGCCACAAATGTCTCAGGTAGAGGGCTGCTCATATGGAACATTATTTTGGCGTTTTTATCATCTTTGACATCCTGCTCATCCTTAGGGAATTTAATTGTGTTACCCTCGGTTTCTGATATGTGGCAATTCCAAATCAGAGTTTTTCCATTTGTAGTTCCAAGGTCAAGTATATCCTTAGCAGGTTCAAGAGGGTCTCCATCTGTAGCCCCTCCATCGCTTATATTGATTATTATTGGGGGGAATGAGTCAGGATATTTTCCTATCCAATCCACAATCCATTCACCAGCCAGTGTTAATGCTTTTGTCATTGGAGTGTCAAAGGCAGCAACTGGTTCAAACCATATAGGAAATTCTGTCTCTATATCTTCACCCTCTATAGTCTGTGTTTCTTTTTCCATTCTAAGAATATATTCCTCAAGTTCACTTATGGGAATGGGCGATTCATTAATCAAACTTAAAGCCGTACCGCTTCTTGAGCCATAACCAATCACTCCAACGTTGAAATATGGTCTGACTCCATCTGATTTGGTACATCTACTGATAATTTCGTTCAGTTGTTTATTAATTGCGTAAGCAGCTTCCTGAGATTTGGATCTTTTCCCTCCCGCAATTTTCCTGCTCATGGATCTCGACTGATCTATGAGAAACACAAAAAGGGACGGTTTCCTTCGACTAATTTCTGCATCGTATGCCATAAAGTTGTATTGTTAATTAAATATTAATATTTTCACATCATGAATGGCAATTCGGTTGAAGAACATTCAAGAAATATTTATATGATGTTAAAAATGTTAAAAAATCACGTTAAATTTGTTTACTCAGAGGATTTTTTATTTCCTCCAAAAAAGAAAAGCAATACTGCAACAAGGACTATGATATATCCAATGTCAAAAATACCCGGGTAAGCGATAATACCTGCTATGGATATTGTTGTCATGGCGGTAATACCAACGTCTTTTTTTCTTCTGCTAAACTCTGTTCCAAGAAGTGCAATAACACCAAAGATGATGTTAGAGGTTATCTCCTGCCCCGCTGAAACAGTGCCGAAAATTGATATATAGCTGGTCAGTTGGTTTAAAAGTATTACTATTACTCCAATTATTATGACTAATAGCGATCCGATTATACCTAGTTTGTAATAAAGCTTGAGAGAAGCCATAATAAAGTATGCTTATTAAATATTAAACTTTATCACAATAAAATGACAAATCATTGAGGATTATACAATTTCACTTTTGAAGATGATATCTATTCCCTCTCCATTCAATGTGTGTTTTCTTCTTTCCAGAAATCAGGTTGTAGAGGAAAAATACGGGCATTATGAAAGATAGCAAAAAAATAGCAAATTTATGATTCTTGGTTCTTCTTGCATTGATTATCATAGGAAAGATAAACGGAATGTAACCAAGCAGGAAATAATTCCATTCAAACAGTGAAAGAGGAATTAGCGCTATGAAGTATACGATAATTGAGAAATACATAATAATTCCAGAAGTAAATACGTGTTTTGAATGGGAAATACTTATGGCCATCTGCCTTGTGGCCCATTCATTGAAACTTTCCCGAGTTTCATTCACGTGTATCACTGGAGTTGCTTTTTTTGAATAATAAATACTTAGTTTTTTTTCTTTGCAAATTTTTGTAATCGCTGCGTCATCTGAAACCGTAGAGGAAAAGTAATTAAAATTTTCATCGTCCAGAAGATCATTTCGGATAGCCATAGAACCACCCCAGGCAAATCTTGATGGATAAAATTCCATCATATTTATGCCTAAGAACCCCCAAACCTTTTTAATTATACTCCATATATTTGATTTTTCAATGGGTTCATAAATTGGATAGGTTGTAGCAACGCCAATCGCTTTGTCCATTAATGGATTTACAAGATATCTAACCCAGTCAGTTGGAAGTTCCGTATCCGAGTCTGCCATTACAAACACTTCCTTATTAGAATATTTCTGAATTGCAGTACTTATGGCCCGTACTTTACCGCTTCCTTTGTAATGTTGATCGCTAATGATGTAATTTATTTTGAGTTTTTTGAGAAGCTCAACTGCAGGATCATCCTCACTGTCGACTACTGCTATGGTGGTCAGTTTATTATAGTTCTGATTCTTAATGGAGGCCAGATTTCTTTCCATATAGAGATCTATGCCCTTGCAGGGTATAATTAAAACGATTGTAGGATTATACTCAGAATAGAAATATTCCTCCCTTTTTTCCCACCAGGAAATGAGCACAAATCGCAGAATTGAAAGAATAAGTAAAATGAATAGAGTTATAATCCATGCAATTTTTACAATAAAAAATTGAAGCGTCATAAGTCTCACTGTTTAGAATATTCTTCAACCTGTCTTGATTTCTTCTCAGTCGGCTGTGTTCTTGATATCTTCCTACCCCTGAGTATATTAAACATATCAGAAAGTGAGAAGACAGCAAACATGAGTCCCAGTATTAAAGATATAAAGAGGAACACTTCAATTGAAATAAGATAATGAGAGATAAACTGGTTAGAGTTAATAATGGAAGTCACAAAATTGAAAAGCATTGAAAAAAGTCCAATGAAAATAGTGAAAACAAACAACCTGTTAATCTGGCCAAAAATTGGTTGCTTGAGGCTCTCTGGATGAAAGACAGGTATCATGGATATAAGCACCGTATATGCTGCCATGAGCAGCCCCATAATGGTTCCATAGAAATTAAGAATTCCAGGGTTTGAATAAAAAATTGCAATATTATTTGCTACTGCAGTAGATTGAGGAGCAGTATTGAACGTGTTCTGAAAGATAATTAAACTTGGTAAAATTGTTAGAAAAAAAGTAGTAATCAAAGAAAGTGAAACAACAGTTCTCAATTTAAAAAAAGTATCCATTTTTCCCTTCAGTTTTACCTGAGCCATAGTGGATTAATGCTATCAGCTAAAATAAGTTTATTATTTTGAAATTTTCAGAAAAAACGAAAAGTAGAACTATCGATCATTTCAATTAAATCTTTAATGTATTGATCATCATCAGAATCAATGACAAAACTGTTCCACGATATTTGAACCCTGTTTGATTGTTCTCCCTTTGAGATTGAAAATTTGATCATGGATACCCTATCTATTGCGTTTATCGTTGGAAAATCAGTCATTTCTAAGTACTTCCCAGAATCAGCGTCCACCAAGGAGTGATGAGATATATATTCGAATTTAAATTCATGGACATCAAAAATTCTTCTTTCCTGAATTGATAGCATGCGCGCATAATACGTTAATATGCTGGAGAAATCACCATCGATCTGTCTCATTGTTATAGGGTTATCCTAAGCATTTTATTAGATTTTATCTAATATTAAATCATACTTTTCATTGATTTAGTATTTATTATATTTTAATATGAATTGTTTATAACATAGAATATTAGTAAATTATATGTATTAAAAACACACTATATAACAATGATTAAAAGTGTAATATTGATAATGACGTTATTAATAATTTTTGGAATTTCATTCACTTCAGTACAGCCACAAAATCTGAATCAGAACAATATTCATGAAGCATTACCTGGTACTACTTATGGTACCTCTCAGGTATCATTAAATACAACTTCCATAAAAGTAGCATTGAATACGAGTTATCATGTATCATATACCGTAAAATTGACTTCGGGAACAACCTGGGGTACAAGCATGGTTAGCAGCGGACCTTCAAACATTTCAGTTTCATTATCGTCTGGTGGTATAGATCCAACTTTTAACGGTGTTGCAACCATAACTCCAACATCGTCAAGCACCGTAGGAAATTATACTATAAGTTTCAAGGCAACCGGTGATGATCCCTCAACTAATACCGTTACATTGAACGTTACTGTAGTAAAGGGGACATCCGGGACTTCTTCCCCAACTCCTCCTCCATCTCCACCGCCTCCTTCCTCTGTTTCAACAAATTACGTTCCTTATATGGCAGGAGGTGTTGTAATTTTACTGTTCTTCATCTTCCTTGGAGTCACTTCCATGATGGGGGGAGATTTCTCAAGGCGCCTTAACATGGGTTCAACTGTCTTAGCAATTGGATCATCAATCTATCTTCTGACATATGATCCTTTATTAAAAATCGCTGCATATTATCATTGGTTAGGCCTATTAGTTTATGTAATCTTAATGATAATCGCATTTATCATGGCATATTTCATGAATAGTCTGAAAAAAGTGGCTTTCATTGGCATGTTCACAGGAAATCTTCTACTGGGAATTTTGATGATTTCAGATGCTGTTGCAGGACTTCCAGTTTCCCAGTATTACAATACATTATCTAACGTTGGATGGAATTACCTGTTTGGATTTGGAACTACATCAATTTCAACAGTTGATATTTCTTCAGCTTTTTCCCTGCTTCTGCTTATGATTGGCTTATCTGCAGGTACTTCATTATATACTGCAAGAAATATTTCGGCAACAAAAAACAATTGATTGGGGAACTGAGGGTCCCTCAAAACATTTTAGGCATCAGCATCAAATTTATTAACGTATGAAACATACAGAAACATTCCAATTTGAATAATTTACAGGTGAGAATGTTTGTACGCAATTATTGAGGATGAATATTTAGCAAGAGTTCCCCCAACTATGCTTGGAGATGATTATGACCTGGTTGTGGAGGAAGTTACGAGGAGAGAACTTCAGGGAACGATGGTTGACTATATTCCAGTTCAACCTTCAAAAAACGAAAACCAGAAGTGTTACGTTATTTCAATTTTAGGCATAAAGAAGAATGGAGATGGAATAATGGTGCACGGAGATGGCGGCGTTTATCAGAAAATTTCCTACAGGGCCCTTGCATTTGTCCCTAAGGTTAATGAAATTGTAGAAGGAGTTGTTGTCTCCATCGTATCTAAAATTGGAGCTTTTATCAGATTCGGTTCATTTGAGGGATTGCTTCATATTGGACAGATTATGGATGACAGGATAGAAATAAACGAAGCAAACAGAACTCTTTCTGGAAAGGATACAAAAAAGGAACTGAAAGTTGGTGACAAAGTAAGGGTTAGAATAGTTATGATGAGCATTTCTTCTTCTTCACCAAAAGATAGGAGAATAGGCTTTACAATGAAACAACCCGGTCTTGGAAAACTTGAATGGATAGGATCTCCTGTAAAACAGGACTCAGGAAATTTAGAAAAAGAAACACCAGTCATTCACAAACCTTCTAAATACAAACCTGCAAAGAAAAAGTCTTCAAAATCAGGCAGTGATGTGGAATTTGTCCATGAGACGGTTGAGGCCAATCCTAAACCTGTTGATGAAGAGACCCAGGAAGAAGAGGCCCTTGGAGAAGAACATGATTATGGTGAGGAACTGTGAGCAAGTCATCTGCAAAGAAAAAAATTTTAGCATGCAGGAAGTGCAAAAGAATCTGCTATGACAAACCCTGCCCCGAACATGGAGACAGAGATCTTTCTCCCGACTGGTATGGTTTCATGGTTTTCGATAATCTGGAACATTCTACAATCAGTAAAATAGCAAGTAATCCTAAAGAAGGATCTTATGCTCTTAAGGTCAGATAAAACATATTCACTTACTGAGCAGTCAAAATCCCTTATAACTCAGAACAATGGCCCCCTGTGTGGCCTCGAGGAGATCAGAAAACATGACAGCTCCACACTTTATTCTGTAGGTGATTATACGACTAAATTTCTTGAGGATAATGAAATCAGACCCAAAATTGAGATTTTTGATCTTAAAACTCAGAGAGATGAAGAAAATTACACTGATGTTAAAGGTTCTATTTCGGTTAATAATCCACCAGGTGTCATAACATCTGATCTTATCTGTGCAGTTGAATCCGCAATAAAAAGTTCCAAGAGAACATTCATTAGAGTGATTGGTGAAGAGGATCTGGCAGTCTTACCAATAATCTTTTATGCCCCGTTGAATTCACTGGTCGTTTACGGCATTCCCGGAAAAGGCATGGGATGCATAACCGTAATGGAAAACGTGAAGAATCTGGTAAACAGAATATTCGAATTGATGGAAGTGAAGGAATGAATTTCAAGATAGTTGATTCAATAGAAAACAAAATATTGAAAAGGAAAGAGATAAAATATACCATAGAGTATAACGGCAGCCCAACACCATCCAGGGATAGCATCAGAGAAATCGTTGCAAGAAATACAAACAGCAACAAGGAACTTATAATTGTTGACCACAATTACCAGCTTACAGGGCTTCACAAATTGTCGGGATATGTTAAAATCTATTCCCGAAAAGAAGATGCAATGCTCTATGAGCCAGATTATGAATTATACAGGAATGGATTGAAGCAAAAGGAGGAGAAGCAGTAATGCAGAAGAGAGAAGTCTACACAATTGAGGAAAATAGAATAGTAAGGGGAAAAAGATCATGCCCAAGGTGTGGTGTGGGTGTTTACCTTGCTGAGCATGAAAACAGATTTTCCTGTGGAAAATGTGCATATACAGAATTTAAAAAGAAAAAATAAGTTTTAGAGTTCTGAAATTTTCTTTGTCGTATCCCCTGCTGCTTTTTCTACATCTTTATATTTTAATCTGTGAAATTCACTGCTAGGCCCATCCATTGGTTTGATATTTATGAGGTTGATCAGATGCGTCAGCTCTGAATCAAGATGAAGAGAAAGAACTCTGAATTCCTCAACCTTCGAATCTTCCAGACTCTTTCTTTTTGCTGAAATAAAGCAATCAAAATGAACAGGCCCCTTTTTTGTGAAGGTGAACTTCTCCCCAGTTACAACCAACTTTCCACATTCATAGCATTCAAACTGTGCCATATTTAGAAATTATCAAGTAATAGAAATACTTGATCCAAAAAGTTCTTAAAAGCTCAGAATTATCCTAAATTATGGAAAGAAGAGGCACCTCTTATTTACAGGGAAGATCTTCCAAGAGGATTGGCGGAAAGCGAGGCGGAATTATCCACCTACATTGTGGGGGCCCACTTCGGGTTTGACTTTAAGGATGACAGTGGGGCCTACATTAAAGGATGGCTTGATGATGCAAGATCTCATGGGAAAGATCTTGGAAAGGAGAACCTTGATCGGGTCCTGAATAATGCAAGATGGTTGATCAATGAGATCTCGGGGAAATTGTAAGGCGTAACTATGTCTGGCAAACCAAAAAACAAAGGATCATCCGGGAAGAAGACTGCTACAAGAGGAAAATCCGCAGTGAAACAATATGCAGCCAAGGGATTAAAGAAAGCAGACAGGTCATTTCACATCAAACTGAAGCATGTCCTTGGAGGAGTTTCACTTTTAAGTCTCCTTGCAGCATTTGAAGTATTTTCCATACCTGCTTCTAACGGAATAATAGATGTGTTTGGGTTAACAAAACTAATGGCTGGTGGAGTTTGGTTCACAGCTGCAGTTTTAAGTGGTGGAGTTGCGATAGTCCTTGATGCTGAGGAAAGGATAAAATAGTCAAAACACATTATAATTATCATGCAGGTTGGTAACAGGAGTAACAGGAAAGAAATTAATCTTCAGCTTATAATAGGATATGCAATGATTATAAGTGGCGGTCTGGGGTTGCTGTACTTCATAGGTTTCCTCTGATTTATTTTTATTTCCATTAAATTAGCAACCAAAA
>JAJZXP010000406.1 GCA_021806345.1 Thermoplasmata archaeon
CAGATGGATGCACTTCTGGCTAAATTGTCCTATATCGGCAGTGAAATTAATTAGGGCCGGTAGATCAGCGGTAGATCGCTTGCTTCGCAAGCAAGAGGGCTCGGGTCCAAATCCCGACCGGTCCACTCATATTTTACTTTTATTAAAGCATGTCAGTGAATATCAGTGATTCTATTAGCCGAAGGTCTTTCTTAACTACATCTTTCTAACAGTGAATTATTATAAAAAGCAGCATATCCACCTACATTTCTCTTCTTTCTTCATAACTCAGGTTTACTATAATTAAAGTATTGCATGTATTATCAGCTTGTCTAACTGTTGTGCAATTACTGTATTTGCTTAAAATTTTCATTAAATCTATTAATCTAATACTTTTTTATGGTACCACAGGTTATGTTCTCAAGACCATGCACCCGGAGTATCTGTAGCTTCTTCTTGACTATGTGCGACAGTGGGTTGAAAATATCGGGGTAAAATCAATCTTAACAGCAGCTATACCATTGAGAAATCTGGATTATTTCTGAGATCTTATGGAAACACTACCAGAGAAAATTCTGGAGAAAGCCAGAGAGAATGGTTTCTGTTACCTTTGCCAGAAGGCAGAACATTGTTCATAAAGAAAAATAAAATGTGATAAAAATGGTAAAGTTTCTTTCAATAAACAGGATAATGATTACAGGGACAATCCTTTTCATTATTTCTTTGATAATTATGGCAATTGGTGTACTTTTCCATTCCGACAAAACATTACTTGCATATACGTTCATCTATGGGCTAGGTTTATTTGGCATTTCTGTAATAACAATATTTGCTGGAGCCTTACTAGGTGTGAGAAGTGGAAAACTTCAGAATAGATTAAATGATATCCAGAATAACACAAAGAAGAAGTGAAGAAGCCAATTCTAAAGAGGGCGATTTAAAGTGCCCAATAAGTATCAGTAATTACTGTCTTTTAACCATAGAAAGCATAAAATTTTCACTATCTTTTTTATATCTTATTGATAAGAAGCAGTGCTCACTTGGTTGTACTGTCCATATCATCAAATGGTATTGGTATTTGGTACGAAAGAAACCAACACAACTTTAGTTTATTGGTTCATAATCAAATCACCGGATATACAACGTTTCAAATAACTTATACAAGGGACATTATGTCAAATTTTCTGCACTTCGGAGGATAAAATAAAATCTATAAACAGTGTAAAGCATGAGCATATTTATAGTAGCAAGCGGCCGATTCGTATGGACTTTATGGGCCGAGTTCCGGTCTAAAGTGATAGAAGAAGGATAGATATCAGCTCAAAACCTGAGGAAATTTACATTATAATTATAGAAATTGCTAACATACTTTTCTGGTATGTGTTGGAAAAAGGATATTTTTACTTCACAATCAGGTTTGGGGAAACAAATTAAACGGTTGTGTGCCCTATGTACCTAGAAGGTTGGCATCATTCTCTATCAATTTCAAAAAATAAAGCCTCAGAATACAAGATAAGCGAAGAACTCCGCATAGACTTCCTGATCAAACATCTCTCTACTAAATTCAACTGAGAGTGGGGATATTATTATTCCAATGCAGTTGACATGCATCACCCACCAACTCTGGACATGTATGATTCCACAATCACAATCATATATTTCAGATGAACAACCTCAGTAAAAGAAAGAACATTTCCGCATAGTTTCATCTGTATCTTTTCAAAAATGGTCACCAACTATTAATCACATCATGGAAAAAATATGACGCTGTCCTACACAAGATTAAGTATTAGAAACAAATATATTTTAGTACATAGATATTTTAAATCGATGATGAAAATGGTAAAAACAAACGCTAAGAAAAGAATAGTTGGCAACCAAATGTTGCTGGTTGTGTGCCCTAAATGTGGTCAGGAATTTTCCCTTACAGATACACTAAAACATGAACTGGAAGATGAATTAGAAAATAGGTTAACGATTGAGACAGAAAAAATAGAGAAAGAAACAGAGGAAAAGGTACGGAATGAAGAAAGGCAAAAAATTTCAAACGAGTTTAAGGAAAATGAAGGGAAAGTTAAAGACCTTGAAACTAAATTGGATGAGGCTAATAAGAAAGAATTAGAATTTCTGAAGAAAAGCCGTGACGTTGAACTCAAAGAGAAGGAATTACCTCTTAAGATTGAGCAGGAGGTTGAAGCCAGAAGGAAAGATTGGGAAAAAAGTATTGAGGAAATTGCTAAGAAGAATTACGAGAATGAAATTTCTCAATTAAAACTTAAAATCGAGCGCCAAAAAAATGAAGTTCAGGAGATGCAGACAAAGCTAACCCAGGGGTCACAGGAAGCTCAGGGCGAGATTCAGGAGCTTGTGCTTGAGGAAACTCTGCGGTTAGCGTTTCCACATGATTTAATAGAGCCAGTTCCACGAGGCATTAAGGGGGCTGATGTAATACATACTGTTAGGAACGGTGCCGGAGAGGAAGTTGGAACTATAGTCTGGGAATCCAAGAAAACAAAGAACTGGTCTGAAAAATGGATTGATAAGCTTATAGGAGACAGGGACTCTGTTAAAGGAGACATTGGCATTTTAATGTCGGAATCCTTACCAAAAGACATTAAGAGTTTTGACTTGAGGAAGGGTATTGTTATAGCGAATTTTCAACTTATTGATCCAATTGCTCATCTTCTTCGCAGTAACCTGCTTAAACTTTTCGAACTGAAGAGGGCCAATATTGATCGAACAGAGAAAGAAGGGATTTTGTACAACTTCGTTTTGAGCAATGAATTCAGGAGTTATTTGGAAGGCTCTGCTCTTCCTGTATTTAATGCCCTTAGCGATATACAGAAGGAAAAAGCGACAATGGAACGGATTTGGAAAAAGAGAGAAACCCAGTTAACCAATAGTTTACGTAACCTTGTAAAGCTATATGGAAATATTTCTGGTATTGCTAACCTTCCGGAAATACCTGTTTTTTCCGCGGAATACGATTCACGGAAAGCAATACCTAACAATTTTAGTGCAACTCATGGTACAAATGATGTCAAATCTAATGACGGTCCACGGGACGAGTGAACATGTTTAACCGGTAACGGTTGCCCAGTTACGTAACTTTCAGCAAAGGTTAAATAGCACATTCCAATTTTAATATATGACAAAAAATAATAAAAATGATGGAATACACTTAATGATTATTCCAGCTGAAATTGCAGTACACAGTGGAGTGGACGACTTGTTAAAGAATAACGGAGTAGGCAACGTTGGAAGAGGTTTAGCACAATTGGGACCGTTAAGTCTTGATGTTGTTTTACATATTGCTTTAGAAAATGCCTAATGTTACATAGTTATAGTTAGAAATAACGTTTTATGCCATTAAACCTGTAATTTTAGTAACACAATAAACACTGAATTTTAATAATATATGCAACACTAAATCCTCTGCATGAAATGCTAGTAACTTTTGCCTATGTAAGAACCAACACTTGGAAAAAGTATAGGAAGTGACGAGAAATATCTAAAGGCCGAATGAATTGAACAATGATTTTGTCAGGGCACGACGTCAGCTGGAATACTGGGAGATAGGGAGGCGAGAATTGAAGAATCTTGGAGATCATGACTCCCATATAATGGTAATTCTGAGCAGGAACTAGGATATGAACAAAGCATATTCTAGGAGTCAATATACAATAATTTATTCCTCAGTCGAATGTGTAAGTTAACGTTCTTCCAGGCCGTTAACGATTTGCACCCCCTTAATCCTGTCGCTTTAATAAAGAAGAGGAGAAGCAGATATAATACACTGAAGTTACAAATATTATTATACTATGTACAAATTGTATCAGAAGAATTAAATAAGGGGCTTTGAAAATGGAAGAAGATGTTATTATGAAGAAAAATGTATATGACCATATCCTTAAAATTAAAGATGCAAAAGGTGTTTACGATCTTTTTAGTATTCTTGGATACCCCAAAAATTCAATACTAGACATCTCTTCTAAGAGGAAGAAATCCACATTTGAATTTAAAAAAGAGGATAATGATAAGATTAAAGAGGTATTCTCTGTGTTGAATCTAGACGAGAAACTTCCCGTATTCCTTTTGGAAACGACGACATTGGCGCCATCTTTTGTCAGAACTGTTACAAATACGTTCGATAAACAGTATCTTCAATATCTTCTTATTTTTACAGTGAACTATGACGAGATAACCTTTGTTTTCCCGGATAAAGAGAAGGCCGAAACTGGAAAAAACAAACTCAAGCTTATTCGGCTTAATGTGAAAATAGAGGACATAAAATCTAAGACAGCTTATTATAGCGTAATAGAGTCCTTAGCAAACCTCAAATATGTAAATGAAGTCACTTGGAGAGATGTATGGAGAAATTGGAAAAGGGCCTTTAGTGTGGAAAGGGTGACCGAGTCCTTTTTCGATGGTTACAAGAAAATATTTTTTGACCTGAGAGGGGAAGTTCAAAAACAGAATATCTCAAGTAAGGAATCCCATGAATTTACATTACAGCTTCTAAATAGGACTATGTTTATTCAATTCATATCAAAAAAAGATTGGCTAGAAAAGCCAATGTTCGTAGCATGGTTATGGTCCACTTACAGAACACTTGGGAAGTACAGCACGAATGAGTTTTATGAAAAATGGCTCAAACAAATGTTCTTTAAAGCCTTCAATAATAGGTCAAACGAGATTAAGGAATTACCAGATGAGGTTGTTAAGGCAATGGCAAATGCTCCGTACCTGAATGGAGGATTGTTTAGAGAAAATCCCCTCGATAAACTAAATATTCTCATAACAGACACTATGTTCAAGCAGATTCTTGAATTCTTTGAATCCTACAATTTCACAATAAAAGAAGATATGCCATTAGAATCCGAAGTTGCTGTAGATCCTCAAATGATTGGTTATGTCTATGAGTCTCTTGCTAATGTTGCTGAAGAAATTTACGATAGAAACGATCTTGGAATATTCTACACTCCAAGAGTCGAAGTAGACTTCATGTGCCGTAGGAGTTTAGTTGAATACTTGTCCAAATATTTACCCGAATTACCCAAAGAAAAATTTTATCGTATCCTTTTCGATCCTGCCGAAGAAAGAGAGAAAATAGAGGATTGGTTCACGAAGAATGATCAGTGGCGAAAACTCGAAGATGCTTTGACTAATCTATCAGTTGTTGATCCAGCCTGTGGTTCTGGGGCGTTTCTTGTAGGAATGCTAAACGTTGTTTCTGACCTTTATAAGCTGATATATAAATACATTAATAGCACATTATCGGACTTTCAATTGAAGGACAGAATCATTCAATACTCTCTATACGGAGTAGATGTTATGCCTTGGGCAATTCATGCAGCTGAATTAAGACTATGGCTTCAACTTATAGTAGAAACTGAATTCAAAAAAGAGGATTTGAGACAATACCCGCTTTTACCAAATCTAAATCTCAATCTAAGAGTTGGAGATTCTCTAGTTCAGGAAATTGGTGGCATGAGTTTCAATTTACGTACTCATAACTTAAATGATGACCTGAAGAGGAAATTGGATGAACTAAAACAGGAGAAAAGAAAGTATTTCGAAAGCTCATCCACCGCTAGGTTTAAGACTCCAGAAGAGGTTAAGGAAGAAGAATACAGATTATTCGAAGAAATCATTGACGAAAGAGTGAAAAGGCTCAGAATAGATATGCAAGATTATGAAAACAATATAAAAGATGCAAAGTCTCAAAGAACACTTGTCGGAGAACAGGTAATAGACGAGAAGAAATATAAAGAAAATCAAATAAGGATTGATACAAATAATGATGAAATTGAGAAACTAAATGATATTAAGAGTCACCTTAAAGATCCTGAGAAGAGACCTTTTATATGGGACATAGACTTTGCGGAGATTTTTGGAGATAAGGGGGGGTTCGACATTGTCATTGGGAATCCACCTTATGTGAATTATAAAAAAATCTCGCCCCCGAATAAAGAAAAGAAAGACATTAAAGATTATGACATATCTAATTATAAAGACAAGCTCCAGGAATCGATTAAGACAAGATTCAGTGTAATAGACAAAATAGATAGAACTAACGATTATTATATTTATTTCTATTTTCATGGACTTAGCCTTCTTAACGAAAAGGGAACATTCTGTTTTATAACTTCCAATTCCTGGTTAGATGTTGATTACGGGAAGAACCTGCAGGAATTCCTAATAAAATATGTTCCTATAATAGGAATATATGATAGTCCGAAGAAGAGCTTTGCTCATGCAGATGTAAATACAATAATTGCACTTTTTGGCTATCCACAGATAATACAAAGGAGCCTAAACGACTGGACTTTTGGACTGAATGGTGGGAATATAAAAATATGGCCAGAGATAGAAAACGTGGCCAAATTTGTAATGTTCAAGAAACCTTTAGAAGAAATATTATCGCCCAAGAATCTGATAGCAATAGAGAATATTAAGGTCAAAATAAGAAAGAAAGACTTAATCGGACTAGTACAGAATCTCGTAAATGGAATCGATTATAGGGTCTTTCCAATAATGCAAGAGGACCTATTGCAGGACGGATGGGAATATCCAGACCAATTTCAAGGGAAGAGATTTGGTGTAGGTTCATACGAAGGCAATAAGTGGGGCGGGAGATTTCTAAGAGCCCCAGATGTATACTACGTTGTTTTAGGAAAAGGGAAAGACACATTCCATAAGCTAGAAAGCATCGCTTATGTCAGGACTGGAGTAAAAGAAGGAGGATATGGGGAATATATTAAATCCAAATCAAAAGTCAAAAACGAGGAACATGATAATTTCATTCCTATACTGAAGAATGTCAAGGAGCAAAATCACCTTCTTATAAAGGACGCGGACTCCTTCATCGTTAAAAACATAGAAAAGTTCAAGAAAGTAGTTGAAAATAGGAAATCACCTATCTTATGGTTAGCAGGTAGAGGGTCTACACATAAATGTTACCTAAATCCCAATGGATATACATTTAGTGGGAATCTCATAGGTATAGAGCCAAAATCGTCTTATATTACAAAATCTCTGGTTGGATATCTCAATTCAACATTATGCATATTGCTTTCAGAAGTAGAAGGACGTAGCAAGGGGATTGGTGGTGCAGCAGAAGTATTCAGTAAGAGTGACTTAAAGCAACTTGAGGTATTGAATCATGTGAATCTCTCAAATAAAATGCGAGATAATTTCGAACTATTTTTGGTGAGAGAAGTAAGAACAATTTTCGAAGAGACTGGAATAGACCAAGACAAGTCAATAAGGGAGCAGAAACCCAATCCCCTCCCGGACAGGGCAGAACTTGACAATATTATTTTCAATGAATTAGGATTAACCCATGATGAGAGGAAGGAGGTATACTGGTCGGTTTGCGAGTTAGTGAAGCAGAGAATAGACAAAGCCAGAAGTTTGAGGGATTAAAATGACCAAAACATTTACTGTTGAAGTGGCTCCGCAAGTTTTAATTTGGTTGAGAACAAGTGCGGGTTGGAAAATTGATGAAGTTGCCAGGAAGCTACACACCTCAGTTGAAGTGGTAGAAGGCATCGAATCTGGAAAGAAGAACCCGACGATGGGTCAATTAAACATCCTTTCTGATATCTACAAAAGGCCAATTGCATCATTCTTTTTATCTAAACCAAAACAGGAGAGACCCATGCCTAAGGATTACAGACTCCTGCCTAATAAGATTGATATATTCGATCGCAAAACAATCCTTGTCATTCGAATGGCTAGGAATCTTCAGAATGTGAGCATGGAACTGTCCCTTAATATCAATTATTCAACAAAGACCGAAATCAAAAAGTCAAAATTGACTGATAATCCGGAATTCATTGCTTCAGAGTATCGAGAAGCCTTAAATTTTGACATTGAAAAGCAAAGGAAGTTCAGAGATGCATACAAGATGATGAGCTATCTAAGGGACGTGCTCGAAGACCTTAATATTCTAGTTTTCCAGTTCTCAATGCCTGTTGAGGATGCTAGAGGGTTTGCATTAACAGACGAGTTTCCTAATATTATCGTGATAAATACCAAGGATAGCATCGAAGCTCGGTTATTCACTTTATTGCATGAGTTTGGTCACATCATCCTAGGGGAGACTGTAATAGATCTCCCGGCAGTGTCTTTACAAACGAGGAATGACATTGAGGACTGGTGTAATTCCTTCGCATCGGCTTTCCTGTTGCCAAAAGAAGTTTCAATTGATTTATTTAATAAATACAGTCCCAATCTCACACAGACAGATACCCTGAATGCTCTGTCTAAGAGATATAAGGTAAGTAAGGCAGCTCTTCTAATTAAAATGGTAAATCTAAATTACATTTCAAGGCAAGAATTTGAGTCAGTGCTTGCTAGATACACTTCAAATGAAACAGAAGTGGAAAAGAAAGAAAAGAAGGTTATAGGAATAGCATCTGATCAGCGGTGCATTTCAGAAGTTGGTAATAAATTCGTATCTCTCGTTGCCAATAACTTTGACAGAGAATTCATAACTTACAATGATGCCCTAAGCTTCTTATCTATAAAATCAAGGAACTTCGATAAAGTTTTGGCAAGAGCGAGAAAATGACATCCAATCACTACATAATTGACACATCTTCGCTGGTAGAACTGACTAGGCACAATCCAATAGACGTGTTTCCAAGCGTATGGAATAATTTGGAATTTCTTTCCAAGGGCCATCTTTTAGTAGCCCCTATAGAGGTTCTCTCAGAGGTAAAGGAGAGAGACGATGAACTTGCATCTTGGGCGAAGAGGAATAAAAGCATATTCATACCTCCAACCAAGAAACAGATTGAAATATTGAAGGATATATTAAAAAATTATCCCGCGTTAGTTAAAGAGAATAGAAAATACGATGCTGATGCATGGGTAGTGGCTCTTGCTGTAGAAATGGCTATGGGTATTCAACAAACTCTGGATCAAATAAAAAGAATAGTTGTCACGGAAGAAAAGCTTCGTGGTAATAAGATAAGGATACCATATGTATGTAATAAGTACAGTATAGAATCCATAAGCATAATCGAGATGTTCAGGGTAGAAGGATGGAAATTCTAAGGTGAGTATATGGTACTGCATAAAGAAATAATAGATAATAGTGAGGACAATAAACTGGCCAGCTTCTTAAACGACGCACTAAGAGAAAACGGGAGTGGAAACTTTGACATTGCAACCGCTTTCTTTAATATAGGTGGATTCGCCATGATCAAGGACAACCTTGGTCAATCAGTGAAATTTAAACTTTTATTGGGTAAATCTCCAGAGATCCGGAATGATATGACTCTTGGAGACGTCCTACTTAAGGAGATAAAGAAAGAAGTTGAAGGTTTTGACCTTTCGAAGGAATCCGATACAACTGTAAGGCTTTTTATCGAATTCCTGAAGCGAGACAACGTTGAAGTGAAACTTTTTGAGAAATTTCTTCATGGAAAGGCATATATCTTTAATGATCGGATAGTCATAGGCTCTTCAAATTTCACTCGTGCCGGACTTACTAGATATGGGGAGTTGAATACATGGAGGCAGGAATCTCAGGCTATATACACCAGAAAAGAATGGTTTGACAAGTTTTGGTCTGAGTCAATAGATTTCAAAAAGGATTTGATAGAACTCCTCGAAAATTCAAGATTTGGCAGTAAAGAGTACTCTCCGTATGAAATTTACATAAAAACACTCTATGAAATGCAGAAAGAAGACATAAAGGAAGAGCAGAAAGAAGAAAAACCTAACGGGATGCCTGAAACTAAAGTCAATCTAGCACAATTCCAGGAGGACGCAATTTCTAGAATATGGACTAGGATGAAGAAATATGGTGGGTGCATAGTAGCTGATTCGGTAGGGTTGGGTAAAACATGGATTGCAAAGAAAGTCCTCGAGCAAATAGGTTACTATGAAAGAAAGAATATACTGGTTGTTTGTCCAGCCCAGCTTCGAGAGATGTGGAGAAGTGAGCTCAAAAAGATAGATACCAAAGAGAACATACTCTCACAGGACGACCTTGCATCAGAAAACTATCTGAATAAAGCAAGTAAGGCTCTTGGTGGGCGCCTTGATAACGTAGAATTAATTGTTGTTGATGAAAGCCATAACTTCAGAAATCCATTAACAAATAAATGGGAAAACTTTTTCTCGCTCGTGAACGACAATATTTCAAGCTCGGGCAATAGGCCTTACATTTTGTTTCTTACAGCAACCCCGATCAATAACACCCCCTGGGATTTATACTGGCAAATCATGCTTCTCGTATTGATGGATAGATCAGCTTTTATTAAGGAGAATATACCTGACTTATTCAAATTCTTCAAAGAGGCCAAGGACAACCCTTCGCTATTAAATGACCTCTTAAATGAGATATCGATCCGGAGAACCAGGGACTACATCGTTGAAAACTACCCTGATGCATATATAGCTGTTGAAATGCCCAACGGAGAGACCGAAGAGCGTAAGATTACATTTCCAAAACGTGTTCTTGAAAATATCAATTACAAGCTTGATAGCACATATAAGGGGATGTATAGGGAAATATCAGATACCCTGACCGAAGGGCTTACCATGGCGTATTATCGCATTCTGGAATACAGAAAAGAAGGAGTTCAAACAGAGGCAGAGAGGCTAGCTCTTGGAAGAATGATCGGTATTGGCGGCATTTTCAGGACAATATTGCTTAAAAGGTTAGAGAGTAGCGTAGATTCATTCAGAAAAAGTATATCCAACCACATTCGATTTCTTGAGAACTTAAAACATTACCTCAAAATTGGAAAACTGCTTACCAAGAAGAGTTACATTAAATATATGCTTGAGTCTGACGATGAGCTCGAAGATGGAGATATAAACGAAGTTCTCGATAACTTCAACCTTTCTAATTACCGTGCAGAGGATCTCTTCCAGGACATAAATAAAGATATAGAATTACTCAATAACATTTTGGTGAAGGTTAGAAGAATTAGATCTGTGGACGACTCAAAACTTACCGTTCTAAAGGGGAAGCTCCTAGAATTGTCCAAAGATGGACAAATCGTTCTTTTTACATATTATGCGGATACTCTTAACTACATTTATGAAGAGATTACCAAGGATAAGCGTTTCTCGCAACTCAAAATTGAGGCCATTTCTAGTTCTGGAATCACAAGTAAAAGCCCAGGTCAACGTGAAGAGATACTTAAGAAATTTTCTGAGAAGAAAATCAACATAATTCTCAGTACGGATGTCTTATCTGAAGGTCAGAATCTTCAATCAGCCAAATACTTAATTAATTATGATCTACACTGGAACCCTACACGAATGATCCAGAGAGCAGGAAGAATTGATAGAATTGGATCACCCTACAAGGAGATTTTTGTTTATAACTTCTTCCCAGAAGATGAACTTGAAGCACTCCTGAAGCTAGTTGAGGTGCTTCAAACCAAGATTATAAATATTGATAATTCAGTAGGTCTGGATGAGAGCGTTCTTGGCGAGGAAATACACCCTAAAGTTTTTGGAATCATTAGAAAGATCAAAAGCAAAGATGAAAACGTATTTGCAGAATTAGAGAATGATGTATTTGGCGGAGGAGAAGTTTTCTACCAGCCTCTGAAAGATTTCCTGAAAAATAAAGGTGTTGAGGAACTTCAAAAAATACCAAATGGTATATTCAGCGGATTGAAAAAAAGCAGATCATCCGCTATATTCTTCTATTACAAATACGGAGATAATTTTCATTTCTGGTATCTATACGATTTGGAATCTGGTACAATGCTTACAGGAAAGACCGAAATTTTAGATTTTATAAAATGCAAAACAGACGAAATCCGGATAATCCCGAACTTTTTTGAACTAGTTTATGATGCCAACAAGTTAGTTCTAGAAGACATACAAAGAACGTATAAAGAAATCGAGTTGAGTTATACAGAGGACTCACAATTAAAAGAATTCAGCCGCTCTAATAGTACTAAATTTATAAAGAAAATGATTGATGAAATCGAGATACAGTTGAATGATTACCTATACGAGTACCCCAATGACACATCAGTTGAACACGTGTGGGAGCATATAAAATCAAAACTTCTCTCGCTTCCACCCACTAAGAAAAGGCTACAGGTATTGAGAAAAATATGGACGTCTTACAAGAAAAACAATGATTGGAAGAATATGATAACAGAATTAGGTAATTTCATGGGTGGAAAGGGCATGTTTAAGAAGGCTGATATCGAACCATTTGACCAATCAAAATTGATATTGGTGACTATAGATTTCATATCATAACCAAGTCGGCTACATCAATCTCAAAGCAAACAATTTAATTTCTAATAAATTTTTGGATAGCATAGGACTTATTTAACCAACATAAGTATTGAAATTGTTATCACATTCAGAACGTTTGTAACATAAAACCTCACAAATGTTAACGTCCATAGCTTAAATTGAGAATTTCTATTTTCTTCATTGCATATTTGGCACTTTATAAAGAATTAGTAGAACCAACCTCGGTTTATATTCCTTCATACAAGAGTTCTCTTGCACTTCTAACTTTACTCTTTAATGTTATCTTCGCTTCTACTTAACTTATACATTACATGTTTGTTTGTAAGAGTCCAAAAGTGGTCAAGAAACTGTCAAAATATGATTTTAGCATACTCAGCACTCCGTCCTTGGTATTCGCAATAAGATATAATAATACACATATAGATTCTAATATTTATCAATGGAGCTACAGTTAAAATTTACTTATAACTTTCCTTTGAGTCATCGCCAGTTACTATCTATTCCTCACTCGTCACTAACGCTTACACCACTCTGTTTTGCTTCATAAGACTCCTAGCTAATTTCGAGCACATTATTCTCTCATATGGAGTGCATTTGGGGGAATATCTACGTGGAAGAGTTTAGTATCAATTCACCTCTCAGGCATTTTCAATATTCCAGAAGGAAAGTAATAAATACATTTAAACGTATACTATTTAATAGTCTGAATAAGTACAATTTATTCGAAGGTGAATAACTATGAGGAGAAATGTTGGTGAGAAGAAATGAAAATCCGTACAGTGTCGTTGCACAATTTCAGGTCTGTTAAAGATGCCAGGTTTGATTTAGAAAATTATTCTATGCTTGTTGGTGAAAATAATGCGGGAAAAACTAATGTCATTACCGCACTTAGAATCTTCTACGAAGACCACGGCATCAAATTTGACGTAAACAGGGATTTTCCAAAATTTAAGACAGACGAAGAAAGCTGGATTGAATTGGAATTCCTGACAACAGAAGGGGAACAAACAAATCTGAAAGAAAGTTACAAAACTAATGATAATGTTCTGAAGGTCAGGCGTTATTTTAAGTCAGACAAATATGTGAAAAGCTCTCAGAGCAACATATATGGATTTGAAAATGGAACTTTGTCTACTAACTTATTCTATGGTGCAAAGAATATCTCTCAAGCTAAGCTTGGAAAAGTAATCCATATTCCCGACATTAGTACAACCAATGAAATTCTAAAACTTTCTGGTCAATCTCCATTTAGGGATATGGTAAACTTTGTATTCAAAAAAGTTGTGTCACGAAGCCCAACTTTCCAATCAGTTAACTCTATAATTGACAAGTTTAACAGCGACTTCATGGCGGAAACTTCGGATGATGGCATTTCAATGGACGTCTTGAAGAACGAGATAAATACGAACTTGAATTCTTGGGGAGTCAACTTTGGAATGAAGATAAATCAACTGGAGCCTCAGGAGATCGTAAAATCATTGTTCTCTTATTATTTAGTAGATAGGAGTCTGGGCAAAGAAGTTGACATAAATTCACTTGGGCAAGGACTACAAAGGCACTTGATTTATACTTTGATAAAGTTATCTTCAGAATATGTTGAAAAGGGAGAAGGTGGAAATGGGTCATTCTCTCCTGACTTTACCATCCTATTGTTCGAAGAGCCTGAGGCATTTTTGCACCCTTCTCAACAAGTACAGTTAAATATAGGCCTTAACAAATTGGCCAGTGTAGAAAATCAACAAATTCTTATATCAACTCATTCTCCAACTTTTGTAAGCAAGAATATCGGAGACCTTAGATCACTTTTAAATGTGAAGAAACAAAATGCTATGACCAACATATTTCAACTTAAAACAGAGGATGTTAAGGAACTGTTTAATGAAAACAACAGTCCTTTTGTAGAGTTTTCCAAAATTCTGAACGACGAGAAAACTAGCCCCTCCTTGAAAAAGGAAATAAGAAAACATCACGTGGGGGAACAAACATGGAAAATTGAAAAGAAACTGGAGGAAGAATCTCTGAAATACTCCCTGTGGTTAGATGCTGAGAGAACAGCATCTTTCTTTGCAAAACACATCATCATATGCGAAGGCGCAACCGAGAAAGTGGCGTTTGAATATTTAATGAACAACTCATTAAGTGAATATATAGAGAAACAAATATACGTTTTGGATTCTATGGGGAAATATAATATACATAGATACATGAATCTTTTTGGAAAACTTGGAATTACACATTCAATCTTGTATGATAGAGATGGGGATAAAGGTATACAACAGGTAATAAATAATTTTATCATGTCTAAAAAGAATAAGTACACACGAAGTATTTGCACTTTTGACTCGGATTTTGAAGATTTTTTGGGAATTGAAAAAGTATCAAATCGAAAAGATTTAAAGCCATTAAATGTACTTATGAAACTCAAAGATTCTCAAGTTTCGGAAGAAAAAATTGAAGAACTGCATAACATGTTTGACGAATTATGTAAGTCATAATTCAGAATTGTCATAGGATGCCATTTAATAGTTATTCACTTAAAACTATAATCAAATACAGCCAGCCCATTTTATTAAATTAGGTTAGGTAGTTCCTATTTATCTTATTGATGTTAGAATATATTTATAAATTTAAAGAAGAACATAACTTATCTCCACTTCTGGCGTGCGTAAAGGTGGCGAAGTTCTTATAATTATGAGTGATAATGACAACTATGCAGAATTTGGGTGTACTCAAATTGCTCATTTACGCCAGAGGCTCCACTATGCGGGATAATGAGAGCATACCATCAAGAATTCACCTTCAAAAAGAAATGTTTCTTCTTCTGAAGGAGACAATTTTTTCCCAACAGGTTGGATACAAATTCGTACCACATTATTATGGACCTTTTTCGCGTGAATTGGACAGCGATATTATTGAGTTGGTGGCATCCGGTCGCATGAACGATGAGGATGATTTTGCCCTTACTCCGGATGGATTCAAAGATGCTCAGGAACTATGGAATAATCAGGATCAACCCCACAAAATAGCACTTTCAAGAATAAAAGAAAGGTATAACAGAATGAATTCGGAGGACCTCTTAGACTACGCATATGGAAAATATAAAAAATATACTGTAAAATCTGCTGTGATCATAGAGAATCTTTACAGTTACTTCGATGCGTTTGCGCTCGAAAATGATATTACAATTGATGATCTGAATGATGCATTTAATAGAATTAGGCACCTTGTAAATGAAAATCGTAACTGATTCTAATATATTTTTTCGTGCAATTCTTGGCAGATAAGCTGGAACTGCAAGCAAGAAGTTATTGGACCTGATAAGAAATGGGATGGTTACATCGTATACTTGTGATGCCCTGATGGGAGAGATCGGGAGGATAGTTAATAGTGACCCGAAGTTGAGCAAAATTGATCTCTTTTACTTCCGCCACTTTATGGATGATGTTGATGATTAGCTGAGCTATTTCCCTATGAAAAACTTAGACCATGATCAGAAAATGCTAAACAGAATTGGTAATGGTTGGTACCTTATGGAGATAAGCAGAAGTATAAATGCCGATTTCATTATTACCTATGATAAGGATTTGATCTCAATGGTGGACGAATTAAAAAACCATGATAACGTTGATGTTTTGACTTCAGAGGATTTTATTAAAAATTACAGGAGATAACAACACCCTCAGTTTCACAATGATAGATTGTACATACTTTATCGAAGGGACTTTTTATACCTAATGAATTTTGGTTCACTTCTCCACCACAAATAGTGAAAATTCGGCAGATAATCCAATGAAGCCAGTTCATTGGATTTAAATGAACCACTATTATCGCATTCACTTAAACATTAATCAAATACTACCAGTCTATTTTTTTATTTTTAAAAAATGTCAATACATAGATTCTAAAAGAGAGTATTGTTACATTACTTCGTTTCTTTCCTGATTAGACAATTTTCAAACTCAAATATATCAACTGATATTTTTGAGAGTAGTTCAATCTCTGCAATTATGATCAATTTTTCTAAGTCTGAAACTATGTTCAAAGCCTTAAAGTTTCCCTGTATGTTTATATATAAAGGTAAAGTAAAAATCGCATCCACTTATGGCGCATCTACCAACAACTAAACTTAAAAAGTTTATAACTTAACACACAAATATCCATTAATACATATTTAGAAAACATCATGCATGACCAACGCTGTCATGTAACAATTTATATATAAGATATTTATCCTATCTCTTATGGAAACTACTAAGTTTAGTGTGGCTTCTTCGTTGAAGAAGAGATATATAAGGATAGCGCCTATACTATTTTTTCTCTACGTTATAAATTTTTTAGACCGGGTGAACTTATCATATGCAATATC
>JAJZXP010000249.1 GCA_021806345.1 Thermoplasmata archaeon
CAAGATATTTAGTGTATTCGCCAATATTTATTATGTTAGAAAGCAGCATAGAAAAGAGGTTGTTGAAGACCCCTATCAACTCATTTTCGTCAATGGATTTACGAGCAAAAATTTTTTCAAGAAATTCTTCGTCATATTTTATTTTATAATAACCTGTGAAACCCTTGTTAATGCTTATAATGTTTTCCCCCTTGAATCGTAATCTTTTTTTCCTAAGCAAAATCAGATGTTCTCCCTCTTCGAATCTTACCTTGATTGGAATTGGCCAAATTGAATTCGATGACTTTTTATCATCCTTGAGTAAAAATCTATTTTGCTCAAAAAGTACCGAATCTTTAGCCAATTTATAACTTACAATCGGTAGGCCAGGTTTTCTAATCCATGGCCCTACAATTTTCTTAACCTCTATGTCTAAGGATTCCTCTAAGCAACTCCACAGATCATTTCCAGTTGCATTACCGTACATGTTTTCTTTTAGATACTTCCTAATGCCTCTTCGAAACGGTTCTTCTCCTATAAAATCCTCGAACATTCTCAAAAGCGCGGCTCCCTTATCGTATCTAATTTCTCTAGCTAGATTAACTACTTCGTTTGGATTTTCTACCATGTGATTTACAGAGTGAATACTCGAGATTGAATCAATCCATGTCGCCTTCGAATATCTGTCAACTAAAAACTCAGCATCAAAATTTAACTCAGGATAAATGGAATTTAATGATTTATAGGCCATGAAAGTTGCAAAGCTTTCATTCAACCATAGGTCATTCCACCATTTCATAGTTACAAGATCACCAAACCACTGGTGTGCCAGCTCATGCGCTATAACAATTGCCCCTCTTTTTATCTCGGCAGCACTACTTGAATTGCTTATGTTTATCACATTCTCGCTAAACTTAATAGCACCCCAGTTTTCCATTGCACCCTCGCTGTGCGGAACAGAAATTAGGTCAATTTTCTCAAGGGGTAGGGCTATTCCAAAATAGTTCTCGTAGTAACCGAGGGCTTTCTTAGCAATACTAAGAGGTAAATTTTGGTCGCTAATAGATCCTTCTGGTCCCTTCAAAATTATTTCGATATGATTTTCCTTAACAGTTCCAAAATGCTTTATTTTTCCGATTCCAATGTAGACAAGATAGGTAGACATTTTGGGAGTTGGTTTAAATTTTATTAATTTACTTTCGTTAGAATTGACAACTTCTTCTATCCTCGTATTTGAAACTGCGTCTAATTCATTTTTAACAGTTACTGAAATTTCAAAGATAGACTTATATGCCGGGTGATCCATGCAGAGAAACAACCGTCTTGCGCCAGATGGCTCCAGTTGTGTAGTTAGCATATAGCCATCTTTCGTCTTGACCCTATAGATGCCTATTGGAGCTTCATTAATCTTACCGGTAAATTTCGAAAACAAAATAATTTTCCTATGTCTTTCTACTTTAACACTTAAGCTTTCATCTCCTTCGTTTACAGTAAAATGTAAAAACTCATCACGTTGTTTTATGTATTCTACCTTGATGTTTACGCAGTTCAGTGTAAGTATCTCAGGCGGATTAGTAATTTCTATTTTTTCTGTGCAACTATATTCATTATTAGACCCATTAAAAATAAAATGGAGACTGTATTTATCAATTTTCATTGCGATCTTAAAACGCCATTATATTTCTCTATTTAAAAGATATTTTTAAACAATTGCTGAAGCTTGTTAAATTTACACGTTCCAAATTATTTGATGCTACTTTATACTCTTAAGGGGAAACAATTTAAATATGTGTAAAGAAACATAGAGCAGTATTTTTAAAGTAAGAATTGTTAGGGGATGTAAGTGATGCAAAGCACATTGGAGAAGAAAACCGACGATCACCACGAAGATGAAAATGTATACCTTGAAGTCAAAAATCTGGTTATAAAATTCTATACGAATCGCGGAATTGTTAAGGCAATAGACAACATTTCATTTAAAGTAAAAGAGGGTGAAGTCTTCGGAATGGTTGGAGAAAGCGGATGTGGAAAAAGTGTCACTGCCCTTTCGGTTATGGACTTAATACCCTATCCACTAGGTAGGATTGAATCCGGTAAGGTAAAAATTGATGGTTTCAATATATACTCCGATATTAAAGACATAGATGAGATTAAAATTAAAAATGAAACAAAGGTAAAAATTAAACGAAAAAAAAAGGCACTCAAAAAGCACAATTATATTTTAACGAGAATCAGGGGAAAGAAAGCCAGTATGATTTTTCAGGAACCAACTCTATCACTTAATCCAGTCTTACGAGTTGGGGAACAAATTACGGAAACTATCCTGTCTCATAATAAAGGGTCCATTGCAAATTCCCTTGTTACCAGAGCTCAGTTATCAGCAGAAGACGTTAGAATATTGGTATCTGAAGTTAAAGTGAACACAAATAACACCAAATCAATAGTAGATCAATGGTGCCGAAGAAATGCGGTTGAGGATATTGAAGATCAGGTTCTCTCTATTTTTAAGAATTATGATGATGACAACGATATAATTCGGGAAATCGTAGAAAAGTTAGTCGAAACCTTTGGAACGTTAGATATTAAGGGTATGGAAGATGCAAGGGATTACTATATTTATAAGGAAAGGATAGAATCACTTGAGCTCAGATCTTTGGCTGCCCGTGATAACCTTGACTTTGAATTGATGAGGCAGTTCCAGAATGAATACAACGAACTCCAGCAAATAGAAGGGGTAAAATTTAGGCTGATCAAATTTAAAAAAATATTCTCCGGCAGGAAAGTTGAAAAGATATTTAGAATGGAAGCTAACAGAAAAGCAAAGGAGCTTTTGACACTTGTTAATTTACCAGATCCGGATAGAATTATGCGATCTTATCCCCATGAATTAAGTGGTGGAATGCAGCAGAGGTTAATGATCGCCATTGCAATTGCCTGTGATCCGAAACTTCTCATCGCAGACGAACCAACAACTGCCTTAGATGTTACGACACAGGCACAGATCCTTAACCTTCTAAAAAATTTAAATAAAACCGTAGGGTCTTCTATATTATTTATCACGCACGATTTAGCTGTCGTGGCTGACATTTGTGATAGAGTTGCAGTTATGTATGCTGGCTGCATAGTTGAGGAAGGTGAAGTAGCAGATATCTTTAAAATGCCAAAACATCCATATACTGTTGGATTACTGAAAGCTATTCCGGAAGCTGGGAGTGAAAAGGGTCTTACACTACAAACAATTCCAGGGTCCGTACCGAATCTCATTACGCCACCAATGGGTTGCCGTTTTCATCCTAGATGTAGTTTTGCGATGCCAATATGCTCAGAGTCAAAACCAAATCTTGAAGAAATTGCATCAGGGCACAAAGTAGCGTGCTTTCTATATTCCTCGGAGGTTGAAAAATAGATGGATTCTGGTAATTCTTCTGAAGCACCATTGCTTTATGTCTCACACTTAAAGAAGTATTTTAACATTTCTTCCTTACTTAGGACCGTTGGTAAAGTTAGAGCTGTGGATGATGTAGAATTCGCTGTAAATCGTGGAGAGACATTTGGCATAGTAGGAGAGACCGGTTGTGGAAAAACTACACTGGGTAGAACCATATTGCGTCTTATGCCTGCAACGGAAGGCGATGTCTATTTTGATCTTGATGCGTCACTTATGAACAAGATAATTGAGCTTGAACAAAGTGCACATAAACTAGCTTTAGGGGAGGGTTCCATAGATAATAAGAGAGACCTTGCTGCAATTATAGAAGAGATTACGCCGCTTAGGCTTAAATATTCTCTCACAAAAATTAAGAAATCTGAATTTAAAAAAATTAGAGCAAGTATGCAACCGGTGTTTCAAGATCCATATAGTTCACTTGATCCAAGTAAGTTGATCAAGGACATAATTGCAGAGCCAATGAGAATGCTAACAAATATGACTGAAGAACAGATCGAAAACCGGCTTTATGAACTTATTGAAACAATAGGTCTGAATGAAGATCACCTTTTTAGATTGCCACATGAATTAAGTGGGGGACAAAGGCAGAGAATAGGGATTGCGAGAGCTATCAGTATTAGGCCCAAGTTGCTTATACTGGATGAGCCAACTTCAGCACTTGATGTCTCTGTTCAAGCCCAGATTCTGAATATGTTGAATAAAATTCAAAAAGAGTTGCATTTATCTTATGTCTTCATATCACATCATCTGAATGTTGTGGAAATAATGTCAGATAGGGTTGCAGTAATGTATCTAGGTAAAGTGGTAGAATTAGCAAATACTAAAGCAATTTTTAAAAATATGCTTCATCCGTATACAAAAGCATTATTTTCCGCTATTCCAAGCTATGAACCGAATGAAAAGAAAGAAGTTATTCTGCTAGAGGGCGAAATGCCAAGTCCAGCGTCTCCCCCCACTGGTTGTCATTTTCACACAAGATGCAGGGAGGTTCTCGTCAATTGCGGGTGGTCTCCACAGGATCTTTCTCCTTTCATTTCAGAAATGTTTGAAAGAACCAGGAATCCGGAGGCAAGAGATTTCCCGTCTGTTGTGAAGATCGAAATTGATAATCCTGGATTGTATCTTGACCTCCAATTAGCTCAGCCTGTATCAAATAAGGACATTATATTTGACCTACTAGACAGACTGATTAAAAAAGAGCAATCCAATCCTAATGGGATAAGATTCCGTGCAATATCTAAATATGAATTTTCAGGCGATTCAACCATTCGAATAAATCTAAGGAAATTTGATGTTCCATCGCTAAAAGAATATAGCAAAGATCACTACGTATCCTGTTTAATCTATGAACAATCAAAGCAAAAGGACAGTGCGCAAATTATGAAGCCAATTATGAACGAGACAGATGAGCAGAATTGAAATAGTAGACAAGATAGAAACCCGGACTGACCAATCCTGAAAGGATACGAGCCTTAAGGAATTTTATTATTATATTTTTGGGCAACTCGCAAGAGGATCATATATAGTTGGTTTAGTGTTCTTTGATCTGCTTATAATTCCACAAATATTAAGCTACGTGCCCGTTTACCTATTTCTTCCACCACTAATGATACTAATATGATCAATGTTAATTCCGATTTATATATTTTTATAATTACCACACTCAGGCTTAAAGCCTCGTTTCCAGATTAAGACATACCTAAGGCTGTGGCGCGGATAGGCCAAAGGAATTTATCATTGGTACTTAAAATAATTGACAACAACTTTAACTAATATTTGGACATCTTCACTTATTATTTAGGACTACATAGAATTCTGTGCACTGCGACTGTTACAGTCCTCTGAGAAGTGATACAGGAGACTTGAGAATGGTTACTCAACATACTTTATTAGATGTAAACAAATAACAACAAAAGTGTTTCAAAGCAAGAAATTAACTTAATAATAAGATTGTAAAATTTAATGATAAAAATATAAATTTTAGGTATATGATACCCAATTGAAATACAATATATTGTCTGCATTAGTCACAGGGTTCTCGTCATATGCCACAAGTTGCTTGATGTTAACGTTGTTAGAAAAGACCCATTGGTCATAGATCTGACCTAGATATACATTGAAAGTTTCGTTGACGTAGATGTTGTTCATTTCGGTGTAGTCTTTGTTAATTTGGGTTTGATTAGTTGAGGTTACAGAATTCTCAAAGATAGTGTTCATTTGTGAAAGATTGTAGTATTCGCTCGAGTTTTTAAGCGGATTGCTACTTGACGAGGAAAACTCGTAAGGCAGAAACCCATCTGCAGGCAATATCTGAGAACCATTATTGGGTGCAGCGAGTGGTTCAATATTCCCATAGGCGTTAGCGTTTTCAGGAGACCAGCCTGCTATCCAAATCGGCATGGGATTTGGTCTTTGTATAAAATTGCCTATTATTTGACCAATTGGGGTTGAGACCGGTAGGAGTTGAATGTTAGGTATGAATGTAGAAAGTTCACTACCCCAGGTTTCGACTCCCGAAACGCCCACTGTGAAGGTGGATTGAATAAAGACCGGAATTACAAGAGGTTTACCATTGTAGACAGGACCAGATGATGTCTCAGATATTCCAACAAGTGAGGCTTGCTGGTTCATAAAGTCCTTCCAGTAATTGTCTGCTACAGTAAGCGATGTATATGGAACATTCCCGCCGGTACTCTGGTTTAATTGCGAAATGGTTTCTGATACGGTCAACCCCTGTTGCAGAATACCAGCGGTCTTGACTCCAAACGATACGCCCTTAAACTGTGGGTTATTCAACTGGTCATTTATGAAATAAGAGTAGTTGAAGGCATATGCAAACGCCCTTCTAACATAGAGACTACTAAACAAGTTAGCAGGCATATTTGCAGAAGGAACTATTTTAGATAAGGAGGCAGTATTGACGTTCCCATTCATAAAGGCAGGGTATATTAGTAAAGTAGGAAACTGGACCCAACTGTCAGTTCCACTACTGTTAAGCGATTCAGCCTGAACCCAGTCCGTGGATGGTATATTGGAAATCTGGGCGCTTCCAGATTTTAGGGCAAGATATATCGTTGATTCCTCGGATATATATTGCACAATTACCCTTCCAATGCTTGGAGCAGGATACCATGGTCCAGGAGATACGAAATATGGATTTGTAACCAAGACCACTTCTGAGCTTTCTATTTGATATGATATCATGTACGGTCCATCTGAAAATGTATTAGCTGTTACATAACTATTCCAGTTGGCTGGTATACCAGTCGATTTATACGCTTGAAATCCAGATGGCGACCATGTTAAACCATCACCATGTAAAATTAACCAGCTTGGATCAACTATGTAACTGCCTGGCCCAGATAGCATTTCAAATACATCTATGGGGGTCAATGATTTTTGGAAATGGAACGTGATATTATTTGTAGCATTGTTAACAGTCACATTTTGAGTGATGTTCCAAAAGGTGTTAGAAGTTAGATAGTTTCCAGGCAAAAGGTAGGGGGCAAATAGATATCCGGGTGTTGTAGCGGGTTCATCATCGTAAAGTAATACCCTTGCAATTGAATACTCAACATCCCAGGCCGTTACTTTTGATCCATTTTGCCATTTTGCATTGTTTCTAATGTGGAAAGTGTAATTTTCATAAGGCATTACTTCGACATTGTACTTTTGGCCATTCGGGGCTGTAACAGAGTAATTAGCATAATTGTTATTTATGCCTCCATTTGCAACAGTAGGTAACGCAGACGCTAATAAACTATTGAATTGGCTTGTCGATGTACCATTCCCTATAACAAGAGACTGCAGCGTGTTCATTTGTATCTCTTCACTGCCAGAGTCTTGAGCGAGGGCCGGATCTAAGCTCCTGTACCCACCAATAGCACAAATTGGATTGACGAGCGTTTCAATATTTGATACTTCGTGAACTGCAGCATTATTGAAAACTGGTATGTCTAGAACATATTTGGTAGAATTAATTCCAATTGAACCATTGATTCCACCTCCATTCATAATAACGCCAGTATAAGTGTATAACTCAAGTGCATACATGCCCGTAGTCAAACCATTTAAGTTCAGTAAAGACTTGGCAAGTGGCAATGAATAACTTTTAGATGATTGATTATAGTTGTATATGAATTTAAACGTATTAACTAATGTGTCATTCTTGAAAACATTAACTTTTTGGTAGAAAACACTATAAGTAGTATTTATTGGAACTGTGGAATAACCAATATAGTAAGACACATGAGAGCCAGGGGTGAAAAGGCCAGTTGAATTAGTAATAGGCGATGATGATAAACCAGATGAGAACGCTAAAAGACCCTCACTATCAGCAGCGGGAACATTTAAAGTTGAGACAGAGACTTCTATCAGAGAATTTGCATTATTATAGGTGGATCCGCCAAAATCTATTTGGTAATAAATATAATAGGTTCCTACTGCTTGATAATAATGAGAGACAGAAACCTGATCAGACCCATTATAACTAACAACTGAGCTAGTGGAGTCACCCCAATAAACTACTATATCATAAAATGGTCCGTTTGTTGATAAATTCAATGTGTATCTCTGATTAACGGAAACTTGGCTGTCGGCCGAGATTATCTGACTAGTAGAACCTGCCTTTGCTGTGGTATGAAGAGCGAGCACAATGCCCAGACCCGCTACAACTATGACTAGTGCAACAATTACAGCGAATAACTTCTTCTTCCCACTAGAAGGGGTTCCAACAGCGGCATTCTTCTTGTTAGACTTTAAAATTGGATTTTGACCATTATCCATAAAAGCGCATAGGGAATCCTATATTTAAATATTTTCACGAAGTTATGGGCTTTGGCTCGCTTTTTCAGAAATTGATCCCATATTATGTGTCCTATAATTTATGCTACTTACAGATTCCAATGTGAAGATTGATTGAAACATCAATTGAATAACAGTAATCTTTAACAGTAATCTTTTTTAGATTCTATTCCTTGGATTAATTGAATTAACAATACTTCTTTGGATTAATGTAACAAATGTGCCAGTATTAAGGGGACTTTCTAAAACACGTAATAGAAGATTTGTGCAGAGTATAGAGATATTGTTTTTAAGAGGCGTAGGTTTATTGAAAATATCTATAAGCATCGAAATAATAAAGATTAACGCCACAATTTGAAGAAAAACAATCCTTGAGGACTTTTCTAAATCAACTTTCAAGATTAGAGAATAATTCATTAAAAATTATAAACGATGAAGTTGAAATTGATTATGATATAACGGCATATTATCTCCTTTCGAAAAAGGAAAATCCTGCCCTACTTTTCAGAAACATCAAGAATTACAAAGATTTCAGCATAGTAACCAATCTTTTAGGCTCTGAAGAGAGGGTTGCGATGGCAACAGGTTATTCAAGCATTGCAGAATTTTATAGAAACTGGAATAACGTACTTTCAAAAGATGAAACGTTTTCATATGGGGTTTTAGAAACAAACCCACCAGTTAAGGAAGTAATATATAAAAGAAATGAAATCGATATTCTCACTTTGCCTATTACGAGACATTATAAATCAGATGGCTCAAGATCCGGCTTCGGGAGATATATAACTTCTGGACTTGTAGTTGCTAGGGACCCACGTTCTGAAGATGTTTTAAACCTGAGTTTTACCAGAATACAACCATTTGATAGAGACAAGTATTCATTCGATGCGGGAAGCCATGGAAATATGTGGGAATATTTAGATTACTGTAAAAAAAATGACATAAGCCTTGAAATGTCTGTTATTATTGGTGCCCACCCCGTATTTTATCTACTTGGTGCTGCATTTACCAAAAACGAATACGCAAAAGCCAATCATATTATTAACTTTAGTTATACGTCAGGTTTCTCAAATAATCTGCCAGTACCATCAGATTCAGAGATGGTTATAGAGGCTGTTTGCTATCCGGATGAAACATACGAAGAAGGTCCATTTGCCGAGTATACTGGTTACATGGGGCAAGATTCTACAAGGAACGTAGCACATGTGAAATCGATTATGTCTAGGAAGAATCCGATCTACTACGACATACAACCTTCAAATTCTGCTGAGCATATTAACCTTTTTTCATTGTCTAGATCGGCATCTATCATAAATTCACTAGAGAGATTTATGCCTAAAGGTCCTAAATACAATGTTGTATGGCCACATTATGGGTCGAGATTCCTTACCCTTGGTTGTGTTGATAATGCTAATGAAGCCATCACTAAGCAATTTGGGCTCGGTATAATTGGAACGGAGTCACTTTGGAGTAAGATTGTATTTATGAATATCGGGAGAACCGATCTAAATCTTGAGAGATGCCTCATCAATCTTGCAGAGACAGATATTCTAAATGATAATAATGTCATGTTGTTCAAAAATATGTTCATAATAAGTTCAGACATAACATCGGACAAAAATAGAACGGTTGGAAAAATACTGTTTATAACGTCAGGAAGTAACGCTGAAATTTCTAAGAATTTTGACAACGACGCTGCTGAAATAACTTGCGGTGACTCTAAAGTAGTTATTTCGTATAAAAAACAGAGTTATGGAAACGTCAACATACAGATGGCGGAAGATGTTGATCTATCTAAACCAGACGAGATAGGCTGGGCTCTTGCCACACGCGTTAATCCCCAATTTGACATTAAGGTCGAAAGCAATAAGATATTTGTAAAAGTCAATAGGAAACACCCAGAAATTCCAACGATACCGAACTACATAATAGACAATGTCAGGAAAAAGATTAAATAAATTCATATCGAATAATGTGCCTTAATCTACCAAATATTTTCATGCATAAATTAACTTGCTTTGAGATGCCTCATGTCAAAAAATATTGATCTTAACCCCTATTAGAGATATTGGAGTTCAGTCGCTCCGCAGGGAGATGTTTGTTAATAGGATTGGATATATTGCCAGCTTAACCTAAATAAAAAAATAAGGCATGTCTCGCTATGCAACACGGCCACTACCATAAAATAGATACAAGGTTCCTCCGAATAAAGTAAAATTACTTGTCGTCAGAAGAGCAAGCAAAGCGATTCAGGTATAGAATTCATGAGTGTGCCCATAAAGTTAGGAGCAATTTTACCGCAAAAATATTCATACTAAAATTATTTTTGTATATGCTATTAAACAAAATAGCACGTATTTCAGCCAACGTAAGTTTAAATAAAATCTTAATTATTCACTGAAAGGTAAGAGAAATGGTAAAATTTGGGATAAGGTTATTGGGGACATTAGGAAATGTAAGCCACTTACAAAAATTAGCTTCAATGGCTGAAAAAAGCGGTTTTGATGCATGCTGGTTTGCACACGACCCATTTCAGCCGAATTCTTGGGTTAGTTCGGTTGCTGTAGCCTCCGTTACTAAAAAGATTAGCATTGGATTCAATATTAAGCCTTATACCATCGATCCTTCTGAAATTGCCACATTTGCTGCTCAGCTGGACGATTTTTCAAATGGGAGAGCTGTTATCGCACTAGGTTCCCACACTGAAAAGATGTTTGAGGAATGGATTGGACTTAAACAAAATCTAGTAGGTCTAACTAGAGAATCAGTAGAGTTAGTTCGTGGGCTTCTAGATGGTAAAATTATGGAATATAATGGCAAAATCTTTCATTGGACAAAAGAGGCTTACTTAAGGTTTAAACCTTTGAGAAACAGAATTCCAATTTATGTGCCAGGTATAGGGAAGGATATGTTTCGTTTGTCTGGGGAAATTGGTGATGGAAGCCTACCTATGGCAACACCACCCGAATCTTTCGATTATCCTATGAAATATATAAAGGAAGGGATAGAATCTGCTGGTAGAGATCCAAATTCCTTCGATTATGTCGGTTTAATATGGATTTATCTAGCGAATGATGGAGTCGTTGATAAAATGTCTTTAAAAAGGATAATTGCATATTTTCTACCTTATCTTGAAAAAGAAATGATTTCACACGTCAATGTCACTGAAGATGAGATAAAGAAAATAGACTTGTTACTTTCAAAAAGAGATTACGAAGGGGCTGCTCATGCTGTGTCTGATAAAATGCTGGACTTAGCCGTATATGGTGATACTGAACAATGCATAAAAAGGATAGAAAAATTGGTTAAAAAGGGAGCAACGAGTATTTCAGTAGGTGGTCCTTTCGGTAAAAACCCTGAACAGGCACTAGGTATAATTGGCAAGGATATTATTTCATATTTCAAAAACCAATGATTTCTGGGCTAATTATAAGTTTGGATCATCGAACTTTCATAGGTTCTTCTTCCTAATTTAGGGTTTTGTCGTATAAGTTTTCTATTCAAACTTTAAACATTTAGTTAAAATTAGCTCACATTACGCAAAATTGAGACTATCCAATACATCTTCTCATTTATCATACAATGAACTGTGAAAAACCAAATAAGTTTGCTCTGGATCGTAAGTAAACATGAAGTACCACGCTGAATAAGGCAATGATTTATTTGATCTTCCACTGTTTATTGCACACCATAATCAGGTTTTCTATAAGTGATATCTTAGATTTTCAGCTCTCACTTTTCATATGATACTTTTGAAATAATTCATTGTGCGTGTAAAATAGTATTCCATTAATCCAGAGGCTTGCTTCATAAAATAAAATAGTGGATGAGTGTTCAAGGGCTAACTTATCTCTTGGTATATTATAGTTACTTCTTTTGCTTGTAAACTTAACGGACATTGACACCAAACATCTTTTCCGCTGAATAAAAAGCAAGAAGAACACAAGAACGCATTTGTAGATATTTTAGTTAAGCATTTAGTTTAGTTATAATATCATTCAACAAGATCTGTTATTCAAAGCTAAGACCTTCTATTAAACAATCTTATGATTCAATGATTGTTGGGTAAATCAAATATTTATGAGATATAGAATGAGTTCAAATAGTCTTTGGCGGTTTAGCTGGAAGTATATTATGATTCATACGGAAGAAATTATCAGGGTCATATTTTCCTTTTATTTCCGAAAGTCTCTGAAGATTGTTGCCGTATGCTGATCTGATTTCTGCGCTTATGTTGTCGAAAGTCTGAAAATTGATATAACCTGTTTCCTCTAAATTAGGATATATGGACTTAATTTTCTTCTTTAGAGATCTTCCCCATTCAACTTGTTGGGTGTTCTCTGATGGATCTGGCCATCCGCAGTCAATGACTACCATGAAATTATTGTCTCTGGCCGAATAAGCCGTCTCGTCTGGTGCAACAGATTGTATCGCGCCGCCAGTGTGCCAGATCCCAGTTACTGCCGAATATGTAAAATTAACCTTGCTATACTCATCGATTATGAGATTAATGAAATCTTTAGTAATATCAGGGATCATAATTCCTGTTGAATAATAATTCCATCCGTTTGGAAGGTCGTTGTCGCTGTAAGACTGTGCCCAAATGTAGCTAGTTATAACACTATTATCGTATATTGGCGTACACAGGTTCCTCAAAGGTTCGACAATCCTTTTGCCTGTCTCTGGGTCCCCAGAATAAACTGAACGAACCACGATGCCTCTCCGATTTCTTAGAACAGCTGGCACATTCTCAGAATCTGGGAATTTAGTGATCTGAAATTCTGCTGAAAGCTCAAGTGGTGCCTCTTCAAGCATAAAGTTCCTACCATATTCAATCACAGTCTGAGCATCTCTTAGATCATATACCGTATACTGGAACATTACATCCGGTCCGACCTTGTGTAACCGGTAATCAAAGCGTGTGACTATACCGAAATTTCCCCCTCCGCCTCTTATTGCCCAGAAGAGATCCGGATGATTTTTTTCATCTACATAAACGAGAGAACTGTCTGCTAGTACCATCTGTGCACCTATTAGATTATCTATAGTGAGGCCATATTTTCTTCTTAGGTGACCATATCCACCACCTAGTGTCAATCCAGCTATTCCTGTTTTTGAAACAACGCCAAATGGTGTTGCGAGTCCATAAAGCTGTGTCTCTCTATCTACATCACCAAGAAGTGCTCCACCCTGTGCCATTGCAACCCTGCGACTTTCATCAACAAATACGCCATTCATCTTTGATAGATCAATTGTGAGCGCATCATCCATTACTGATGATCCCGTAATATTATGCCCGCCCGACTTAATTGTTGTTAGAATGTTATGCTTCAACGCGAATTTTACTGCAAGTATGACGTCATATGTTCCCCTGCATTGAATAACGGCCGCGGGTCTTTTTGCAAACATGCCGTTCCATATTTCCCTCGCGGAGTCATAACCAGGATCTCCCTTTAGATACAGCTTACCATAGATACTGCTTGCTAGTCTCATGACCTCATCCCTCTCAACCCCAATGCTCCCAGAATCGCGTGATATAAAATTCACCACATCAGTTTCACTGTACGACATCGGGGGGAAAACGGCAATTCAAAATAAAACACTTTCCCTCGGGTAGGATGTGTTACATTGCTCAGTGTTCTGCCAATATTGAACACATTCTTCAGGTTCTGCGTGAAGAGAAGTGAGTCATCTGTTCTGTCATCCTTCTTATGTACATTTTTCATCAAAGAATCTTTCTGTCAAGGATAGAACTCATTTCTGATATTCATGCTGTCGGCAACGAATTTCACAACAGCTTCTTTACGATACTGCTTGACATTGAAAATTGTTTTACTCTCACGTGTAGCAAAGACTTTTAAATCAGCAAGTTTAGCCATTTATGAATGCGCTCAATAACATTTCTCAAGTCAGATTATGCTCGTGTTTATCTTATCATGTTTTTGAACCAACCTGCACCGTTTATTTACATACGAAAGAGAAAATAATATCATAAATATTGGAAGTGTAGCTTGTACATCCTGAGTATCGGTGAATTAGTAGGAGACGATCAGATCTTTTAGCCCAAGATCCTCAATCAGCTTCCTGTTTTTCTTTGTCACGGGCCCCCACTGTCTCAGTGTATTTCCGTTTTGGACCATTGAAATCTCGTATATTCCCTTCAGGATGTCTATGGTCTCATCGACGCTCTCCGGCCTGTTCATTGATCTGAGTTTCCATCTTATGGCTGCCCTGATCAGGTACGCCATGTGATTCACCACCGTAAGATATGCGTCCACCCTGTTCCATAACCGGTATCTTATCGGTCCAAGACCGTTGCTGCCCTTCATCTCCCTGAACGCTTTCTCCACCTCGTCCCTCTGGAAGTATGCCTCCACGATCTCCTCCGGTGTAAGGTCAGGATCGGTCGTGAACAGCAGGAACCTGCCGTCGGATAACCGCTCCCCCTTCTCGATCCCCATGTCGATCTTCCATCCCCTCCTACCCCTTGATGTGCGCGCTATCTTTCCCAGGTCTTCCCTCAGTTCAGACAGCCTCTTCTCATCGCGGATAGAGGAGGCTTCCCTGATCAGCAGGTCCCTTGAACCTCTTTCTTCGTTCCTCCTCACGGGATCAAGGGTTACGACAATGGTTCCGGTCTTTCCGAACAGCGTTCCATTCCACCCCCGGTAGTATATAACGCCGCCTGATCTGGGTATCACCTGGCCGGTTCTCTCGATCTCATGATC
This sequence comes from Thermoplasmata archaeon, assembly GCA_021806345.1. Next base: position 14,959 of record JAJZXP010000249.1, read on the forward strand.
GGGATAGCGTGTGAGCGCACTCCTGACCTCCTTTGAGTTTTCCATGCATCCGCCGAGAACACTGATACCGGAAACGGTGGCTTTCTCTATGACGTTTTCATGCATGAACGCCCTGTCCAGTATCATGGTCATCTTCCCCTCAACATGAGAGGAGATGTATCCCAGCGTCCTGGAATCATGAAGGGAACCCTTCACCGTCATGGACATGAGGGGAAAGTGGTTATTCCTCCCCGTGACGAGGCCGATGCCGACGTGCGGTCTCCCCATGTCATCCGGCCCGTAACCATGCTCTGCCCATTCGCGGCGGGAACCGTTGTACCTTATCCTGCGCACGTCGTAATAGACGAAATACTTCACCTCGTCCTTTCCTGCGATCTCCTCCCACTTCTCCGTGAGCATGCCCTGTATGGCCGGGACCCTTCTTTTGGCGATCTCGCTCCTGGAATATATGGTGTCCAGGGCATCCAACAGGCGATCCTTCGTCAATCCCGGTGTGTTCATCCATCTCCCAATCGGGGAAGAATCTATCCATTCCCCGATTCGGTTCAGCGGCCTCCTTCCGTTGAGCTGGTTGAAAACAAGTGCCATGACGGAACTTGCCACAATGCCGCCATCGGACGGGCATATCATGTCAAGGCATTCCCTCAGCCCGAACCTGATGGCGACAGAATGGAAGAGGACGAGATGCCCGGATGGTACCACTGTTCCGATCCTCTCAATCTCCGGTGCCTTCATGCGCCTTGGCTTTATGGGGGAAACGGCGCCGATGTGATCCACAACATGCGTTATCGATCTCTTTCTTTCCTTATCCCATTCATACCAGACCTTCTGCCTGTATTTGTGACCGTCGACGGTCACTGTTCTCTCGGTTATCTTCCTGCCATCCATGAATACTATCATACTAATTAGTAGGATGATATATTAATTTTTCCCTTAATCACATGGTACCTGCAATCTTCTTCAGGAATGGGAAATAACGGGATATTTCTGGAGAGGCGATACGATCGCGCTCATACTATACATAACGCAATAAGTTTTTGCGTATATTCATATAGACAATTGTCCTTCTCATTCAATGAGAAGGCTCTCTGTTGACGATGTAGAAGACATGGTAATTGCTCTGCAGAATGAGATATCAAGATCCCCTGAATCAAGATATGATCACCGTCTGCATGGTGTTCTGATGGTTGCAAATGGAATGAGCTGCTATGATGTCTCCAGGATCCTGGGTCATTCACCCAGGACAGTGGAATACTGGGTGAAGCAGTTTAATGATCGTGGCTTTGTATCCCTTGTGGATCGACCGAGAGCTGGTAGGCCTTCCAGGATATCCGACGATATTATGGACAGAATTGATAAAGACCTCAGAAAAGATCCTCATTACTTCGGCTACAGGCAGAACATGTGGGATGGAATCCTCCTGAGGCAGCATCTCAGGGATCACTATCGCATTGATATGGGGGTGAGGCAGTGCCAGAACATCTTTCATATGCTGGGATTCAGGCTGAGAAGACCCAGGCCCATGATTGCCAGAGGCGATCAGGATCTGAAAGACAATTTTAAAAAAACTCCTTGATCTGATATCTTCTGGATCCA
>JAJZXP010000382.1 GCA_021806345.1 Thermoplasmata archaeon
TCGGCAAATATTTTATTAACGGAAGACAATGAAAGATAAGAAAAATGTTCATGATAAACTGTATCAAATTGGTTTTGCTGAATCAGACGTAACAAATGCTGAAATTCTAAATTGATTGTTCCGCAAGGTTTTAGCAAGATTTTTAATCCTTGCGTGAAATCATTAATATCTGGTACATGAGCATAAACATTATTGCCGCATATTAGATCCGCCTGTATGCCCTGACTTGCCAACATATTCGCTGTAGAGACACCAAAAAACTCTCTCAAAACTGGGACACCAATTTTTTCAGCAGCTGACGCCGTGCTAGCAGTTGGCTCAATACCAAGACAGGGAATCTCAGACTTAACAAAGTTTTTTAGAAGATAACCATCATTTGAAGCAATTTCTATAACAAAACTTGATTTTGACAAAGCGAGCCGTTGCGTAATCATTTCACAGTAAGAAGAAGCGTGTTTCAAAAAACTCTGGGATATGGAAGAAAAATAAGCATATTCCTTTGAAAATAGTTCATCCGCTTTTGCATAGTCCTCAGTTTGGACTAACCAGCATTTATCGCAGACATACAGTTTTAGAGGAAAGGTAATTTCCGGGGAATGTAACTGTTCATGTGTAAGATAGGCATTGGAAGGAGGCGCATTTCCTAAATTTAAGAAAATATGCTCTAATTCGCTCAGACAGTAACGACATTTCATAAGGTAATTCCTAAAAAGTTTTTTTCCAGTCTGGGATGGTTTTGATCACGGACAGAAATATCTGTTGGGTCTAATGGCCAAATAATTCTGGCCCTCGGTTCATCAAAGCGTACGCCACTCTCATACGAAGATGAATAGAAAGCAGTGTGTAAGTAAAGCAACTCACTATCAGGATCAAGTACCTGAAACCCATGCGCACATCCTTCAGGAATCACAAGAGCCCGACAATTTTCTGGGGTAAGCTCCACAGAAGTCCATTGCAAGAATGTTGGGGATCCAGCCCTCAAATCGAGAGCAACATCGAAAACACGTCCCCTTATACAACGAATGATCTTCAATTCTGCATATGGAGGATTCTGATAATGCATACCACGAATTGCGCCAACCTTATGCGTTAAAGAATAGTTAATTTGCAGTATCTTACGCGACCCTATGATTTTTTTTAGATCCTCTACACAAAATAGCCTAGTAAATGCTCCCCGATCATCTTTAATAAAAGAACTTTCTAAGATATATACCCCTTTAATATTATTTTCATAAATCTTCACTCGATCTCACCCTTAACCCAGGTTAGCCCCCGATCACTAGCTATACGAATGTATTCTTTTAGTTGGGTTAGACTGATCACATCTCTTTGGGACAACCATGCATGATACCATTCACTTGTATAGGAAATCATCTCATCAAACGTCAAAACGGGGCGCCATAAAAGCTTTTCTCGAGCTTTGCTACTGTCAAGGTGTAATAATTGAGCTTCATAGGGTTGTGGTTGAGCAGTGTAGTGCCAAGAAACACTGCCCCATTTCTCTTTAATGGCATCTAAGACCTCGATAACTTGGCGATTGCCCTCCCGGTCTGGACCGAAGTTCCACGCATTGGCAAACTCCTTATCACCCGAAAATAATTGTTGTCCAAGCATAAGGTAACCTGATAAGCATTCCAAAACATGCTGCCATGGGCGGGTTGCTTTGGGAGAACGAATTTCAAGCGATTGGCCCTCTTCAAACGCACGAACAATATCAGGTATCAACCGATCTTCCGACCAGTCACCACCACCTATAACGTTGCCTGCACGTGCTGTAGCCAATAAAGGATTGCCAGGTCTATTAAAAAATGCCAGCCGATAACTCCCTACCACCAATTCAGATCCTGCCTTCGAAGCACTATAAGGATCATGACCACCAAGGGGGTCTATCTCACGATAGCCCCACACCCATCCCCTGTTTTCATAGCACTTATCGGTTGTGACAATTACTATGGCTCCCAATCCATCCACTCTTCGACATATATCCAGTAGATTTGCCGTTCCCATTACATTGATTTCCCAAGTTTCCAAAGGATTACTGTATGAACGTCTTACTAAAGGCTGAGCTGCTAAATGAAAAACTATTTCTGGGTTAAAGTGGAGTATCGTTTCCCGAAGGAGATTTTGATCTCGTATATCAATGTAGAAAGTTTCCATATCAAGTTTCAATAATTCCCAATGTGATACTTGTGTTTCAGGGGGTAAAGCGACTCCGGCAAGGTTAGCACCTAAGGATTGGAGCCATAATGCTAACCAACTACCTTTGAAACCTGTGTTCCCAGTTATTAATACTCTGCGGTTTTTGTAAACGCCACCAAACATTGCTACCAAGTCTTCCATGGGGCATTGCCAGTAGCCCATAATTCTTCAAGATGATTTTTATCTCGCAATGTATCCATTGCTTGCCAAAAACCTTCATGCCTATAAGCTGCTAGCTGACCATCCTTAGAAAGACGCTGCAATGGCTGTTGTTCCCATACTGTATCATCACCATCGATATAGTCGAATACCGCCGATTCAAGAACAAAAAATCCACCGTTAATCCATGCGCCATCACCTAAAGGCTTTTCCTGAAAATGAGTTACAACACTTCCTTCAATCCCTATCGCTCCATAACGGCCTGGTGGTTGAATTGCAGTTACAGTGGCCAACTTACCAGTAGATTTATGATGAGAGATCAATGTTGAAATATCAACGTTAGAAACACCATCCCCATAGGTCATACAAAATGTCTCGTCCCCAATATAGGAAATAACTCTCTTTAAACGACCTCCGGTCATTGTGGTCTCTCCAGTATCAACCAAAGTTACATTCCAAGGATCTACAAATTTTCGATGGATTTCCATCTTATTTTCGCTCATTCTGAAAGTTACGTCTGACATATGTAAGAAATAATTGGAAAAATATTCT
>JAJZXP010000440.1 GCA_021806345.1 Thermoplasmata archaeon
ATGTAACGACTGCTGCCTTTGCAAATGCATCGGGGAGCAATATCCAGAACAATGTCTATGCCTCTTCACAATTCACTTATTCTGTCATATTTGCTGAAAATGGACTACCACAAGGATTTTATTGGTCGGTTTCTCTGGGTGGGCAAGTTAAGTCAGCAGGATCCACCTCCACAGGGGTATCTTCTTATATCACATACAGCCTTCCAAGGGGAACTTATTCTTACACAGTCTCTTCTAATATAAAAGGAAGTTATTCTCCCAATCCATCATCCGGCACTGTAAAAGTTAACACCTCTGGTGAAAGCATTGGTATTACTTTCAGCAATGGTCAAATAAATGGTGTTGTAGCGGAGGCTCAGGGGCCAAATTCCCAGGTGAATGACGTTAACCAATCAAATTTTGTTGGTGTTGTGACCCAATCAGGCATTGAAAACATACAGTATCTCAATTACTGGCTTTACGATAATAATACTAGTGGAGTATACAATCTTTCTTCCCAGGAGTTTTTTGTATACAACCCAAATACTCCGGTAGATTATTATCACTATCTAATCGAGCCAAATATTGTATATTATGAACAGAGGTCCCAAGGGTGTGCAATAATATATTCTTCAATAGGAAATAGTACATGGGGTGGAACCTGGAATGGAACTCAAGGGGTTAAAACAATTTCTGGGTCGAAGGTTAATAACCAATATTCTGAGGTTGAAAACATATCTTTTCCTACCGTCACATTGCAACCTGGCACCTATTTCCTGAATATCTGGGAACAGGTAAAGGAAAATAAAACTAACAACAATAATAAAAATTATAACCTTGAATTTGCAACCTCTTTAAACCCTATACAAGAAGCACCAAATGGGTATGGTTATGGGCCAAATGAGTTCATTGGAACCATCACTAACCCATCTTTAAACGTAGCTGTAGGATACGCATATTATTATAAGGCTACCACGGCAGCAATTTGTAATGGAGGTAATGTAATTTTCTCGGGACCCACATATTTCGAAGTTCAAAAAGAAAATCTTGTAGCGAGTTCTACACCTTATTATTTCTTGATTGGATACACTCCCACCGCATCAGGAACAACTTGTCCACTTACGATCAATGAGAACAATCTCCCCGCGGGTCTGACCTGGAATTTAACATTAAACAATAAAGTATATCCATTTACGACAACTTCAAGTGGTAAGAATACGTTTTCAATACCAAACTTGCCTCTAGGTATCTATCCTTACCAAATTTCAAGGGTGGGCAAATATCTTAGCAATCCCTCCGATGGTTTTATCAACATTGTTACAAACCCCTCCAAAGATCAACTAAATGTATCATTCTTTGAACCTGTAGGTTCTCTTCCCAACTCTTGGGATATTACAGATTATGCATCTCAACAAATACAAATTACAAAGGAACAGAAAATTAATTATCTTTCCCTGTATTTCTTTAACTATACCATAGGACCGGCAAGTTTTACAGGAAATTGCTTAAACGACACTGTTGATATTCAGATATTGAACGCCAACAATAGCCAACCAGTTTCTCCCGGCGCAACAGTAAATAATTTTAAGGTATATGAAACGGGTTGGACTCAGGTATTTTTCAATAACAGCAAGGGATTTATTATTAATCCAGGAAAATATCTCATTCATATTTCGGATGTAGGAGGAAATGCGAACACTATCGGATTGGGTTTTACCACGACTGGAGGATATTCCAATTACTATCAAAGGGTTTCTACTAATTATTTGAATGGAAATCTAAATATACAAAAAAATATCACTCTCACTCCTTATTACGGAGGGAGCCCAATTAAAATAACAAACACTTCGTTACTTTTTCAGATTGGTTTCTTCAATGTTACTACTTCTTTCGTGATTAATAACATTTCACTTGTAAACACATTCAACATTGCAGGATCAATTCAGGCAACCGGAAACACGCAATTTGCTATTCAGGAAACATACGCACTGCAGGATGGTATAATAATAACTGCTGGCAAAGGAGTCACATATGTCACAGTTAATCCACTTCCAATTGCTATTTCTAATACTTCAGGATCCCTTTCTCTTAGCTCTATTGCCTACAATTTCGCCATGGCAAAATCAGTTGCCACATCCATTAGTGGGTATGGCTCAACAATTGTCTCTGCTACTTTGGAAAACCAGTCACTGGCAAATTATACGGTTGGAAACAATTACCTAATTGGGACAGTATTCGCTAAAGTTCTGAATATCACTTTATACCGCTATAATTATACTATCAACTCTCAATTCTCTAAATACTGGGCCAATACGTTCTTCGTGGAGCTGGTGGGAGGTAGTCAGACTCAAAACTATACGGATTTCAACGCCTTCAATCTATTCAATTTCCTGTTGAATGGGGATAAAGAAACAGTTTCTATTTCTCACCCAGTGACATTGAGTACCATAAGCCTGAAAAATGTTGGAATGGATATAAATTCTATGTAATATTGTAAAAATCATTTAAGGAATATGGCCATCTGTTCCTTAATTTTTTGAATATTTCAAGATATTCCATTCCCTTTTTAATCCCGAAATCCAAATCAGGACTCCACAATTTAGCAAGTTTTCTCTCAATCATTTCTTTATTTTCCAACCCCAGTCTTCCTATGGCAAAGGTTACAAAAGAAGATGGATAATTGCTGCCGGAAAAATATTTTTGAAGTGTAGCAACGGCCTCTTCAAAATTATCAAGAACATATTTTCTTGCATCTGGATTCCTGACCAGGTAACTATAGGCCGTAAAGGAATCCTGTTTTTTGATTTCCTGATCCCTGATCATTCTGAAGATTTCTTTAAAATTCTTCAATCCCTTTACCATACACATTCCAGCTATGATCTTGACTGAATCTGAATCATCAATGGATTTAGAGAGTAA
>JAJZXP010000460.1 GCA_021806345.1 Thermoplasmata archaeon
CAAGAGATCGACAGGGCACATGATATTCCAGAGGAGGAAAGACCGTATTGAAACATCTGGATTCGCCAAAGGACTGCTTCACAACCTGATGCTTATGAACGGATAGAGACACTTATGTCCCAGAGTCTCATTTAGAGAAAAATCTATTAAAACGACCTATCTCGAAGTCGAGTATAATGGTAGGGTAAATGGAATTGTCATATCACGACCAGCCTGGATTTGGGGGGCGGAGATGGGCTATAACGAATTTGGTGTCGTTGCTGGCAACGAAGCACTGTTCACAAAGAGAAAATTCTCTGATCATGGTCTTCTAGGCATGGACCTTTTAAGACTTGTTCTCGAAGCTTCGAAAAGTGCAAGAGAAGCGGTCGAGGTTATTAGTAAATACCTTGAGATCTATGGCCAAGGCGGATCAAACAGTAGAACAAGGACTGAGTATTACGATAACCTGTTCCTTGTTGCAGATCAATCGGAGGCTTACAATGTTCAGGTCATTAACAAGGATGTCCAGTACGACAGGATAGAGGAATATGGTTCTATTTCTAATTATCCTATCTTCACGAAGAATGAAGCCAATAACGGTAAAGAAGAATACAAACTTAACCGGATTTACAGATATTTTGGTCACGGAAAAGAGAGAAGCATAGAAACTAAAACATCAATTCGTGATCATGAAAAGAATTTCAAATTATAGGATATGATGAACGTGCTTCGTATGCATAGGAGCTCTTCCTTTTCTCCTGAGAAAGGCAGTAACATGGATATATGCATGCTGGTTCCACAATTCGCCGATTCCAGACTGCAAATTATCTTTTTGTTGAGGTTGGCAAGAATTATGTTATTGGTTGGTCAACATTTTCGCCGCACCCATGCATTTCTCTCTTCAAGCCGATATTTTTAATGCCGGATCCAGTTGGAATACTCTACGATGACTCTTATTGGTCTAAAGTGAAAAATTTACATAGAGATCTTGAAAATAAATCCCCTGAGCAATATAAGAATATAATGGATTTTACACTAAATACACAGACATAAATCTTACATATTATGAATAGTATTAAAAGAGTCATCGTACCATCTTACGGTGTGGAAGAGGTAACAGATATTATCGAGAAAATTCGCCAAATGGATAAAACTCATATAAACACGATACAAAATTTCGTAGCGATGCATTTATGCTTGTTTCATACTGCTCCTTATTCCCATTTACAAAAATTTATAAGTAGATAAAGTATATTTTATTTGTTGGGGTATATACGTATTCCAAATTACCTGTCTCAAGGAAGATTCTTTATTCGTTCGGTCAACTTGGGGTTGAAATGCCGGCTTTTTTCATCTCTACATATATTTTTGTTTTTTATGCCCCGTTGCAAGGCCATAGAATAATATCCTCCTCTATAATCGGATCAGCCGTTTTCTCTGGTACCCTTATTCAGGCACTATCTAATCCGTTCATAGGAAATTTTAGTGATAAATTGAAATTTAAAATTGGAAGGAGAAAATTTTTCATACTCACGGGTTTTATACCCCTTGCAGTTTTCTTTGCTTTAATATGGATCCCACAAGGTCAGGGTCTCTATATGGCTATTCTTCTCTCAGTATACCTGATAGCATTCAACTTTCTCTTTGCTTATGTTGTTCTGCCCTATCAGGCTCTTATACCCGAAATAGCGATTTATCCTGACGATCGGGTTATTCTTACAACGATTGCTTCTTACTTCACTATAGCCGGGATAGTCTTAGCTTCGCTGATACCTTCTGTTATGTTTGCTTTACATTACAGCTTCTTTGATGTCGGAATTACAATTTCTATAATTACGATCGTCAGCTATCTTATCGTCGTTATCTCAATCAAGGAAGCGAAAATAGGGAAAACTGTGCCTCAAAACTATTCGATAGCTACTGCTTTCGTACAAACTTTTAAAAACAGAACATTCGATATGTATATTCTTGCGTATATTTTTTTCCAATTTGGTTTCTATTTTTTTGAGTCATCCCTAGGGTATTATGTTGAAGATGTGGTCATGCCTGGGAACTCGTCGTATTCATCTTACATAGGGCTATTCACGCTTGTGGCGGTAATTTCAGCTGTTATATTCTCTCCCATTCTGGTAAAGTTTACCAAACGGTACGGTGAGAAAATGTCTTTTATAGTCTTCATGTCGTATCTTGGTGCCATAGTTATATTGTCTTTTGCAATCGGATTAGCCAGCATTTTAAGTAATGTCATTCAGATGTTTATTGTCATGGTCCTTGCCGGTCTTGGACTTACTGCATACTTTATTCTGCCCAATGCCATAGTATCAGAGATAATCGACGAAGATGAGCTTGCCACTGGATACAGGAGAGAAGGTATGTATTTTGGTGTTCAGGGTCTGCTTGAGAGGATACCCTCAGGTCTCTCTGGATTTGTCTTAGGTTTGTGGATTTCCAACTTTTTTCTTCCCACAGAGAATATTATGTTCATAAGAGACCTTAGTCTGATAGGGGGAATACCAATAATAATTAGCGCTGTGTTATTCTATTTTGTCCCTCTAAAAGAAGGTATCAAGACACAAATACATGAAAAATAATTTTACGTATTCTCCTAATCGAGATCGTCCTCAACAAAATTATCGTTATTTAGTTTGTCCATATTAACAATGATTCGCTTTATTAAAGCTACAACATGTTGATATTGACCGGTCAGGTCAATCCACGACTCTTGTTGATTACCATAATGTCCAGGCTACAAAATATTACTCATTTTATCATCCGCTTTCAGCGCGACAAAATAAACCCTCATAAAAATCCATTAACCCAAATTCGAACCATAAAAGGATCCTTCATTTTCAATCAATGATTTCACATTCTTATCTTCTTTACGATCAAGAGGGGGATAGAGTGAAACACTAAGAGATAGTATTGTTATCACATTTTATTCTTTTTTTGTATCTTGCCATCTTGTACAAGTGATATAGCAGCAGAAATGTCATAGTTTACTTTTTTAAGAATTTCAGTTGAAGCTTCCTCCGAAAGTTTGAACTGTTCTTCAAGTATGTTAACTGCCCTCTGTTTTAGCTTTTTATTATACCACGATCCCATGTTGGACATAGTGTTTCTGTAAGTCCTTCCAAGTTTTATAGCCACAGAAGTAGATATAATGTTTAACGTCATTTTTTGTGCTGTACCTGCTTTCATCCTAGTCGATCCTTGGATAACCTCTGCTCCTGTTAGCAATTCAATGCATATATCCGACACTTCCTGGATAGGTTTTTTTCTGTTTGACGTTATTCCTACAGTCCGGCACCCAATACTTTTTGCATATTCCATTGCAGCAAGAACATAAGGGGTAGAACCTGAGGCTGAAACTCCAATCAAGATATCCGATCCTGACAGTTTTTTTTCTTTAAGGGCAAGAACAGCCTCGTTTTTATCATCTTCTGAACCTTCAACGGATTCAGTCAAGGCTCGATCTCCGCCAGCCATTACGTAATCGAAGGATTCTTTACCAAGTCCGTAGGTGGGCATCAATTCAACAACGTCAATAACTGCTATTCTACCGCTCGTTCCTGCTCCGACATAAATAGCTCTTCCGCCTTTTTTAACTGCCCCTACAATCATTTCCGCTACCGCCGCAATCTTATCGATCTGGCTTGTAATTGATGTGTAGGCTTCAATATCTGACAGGTGTATGAAACGCGCAATTTCATTATACCCCCATTTATCAATATCTATGCTAAATTTATTGATGTCCTCAGTAGATTCACTCATGTAAATAACTCCTCGTATATAATTTCAAACAATACATTTTGTCTATATTACTGACAAAATGACCTGTTAATCTATAAAGTTTCCTCCAATGATGGTTTTAACTACTCCCAATTTTTCATCTATGATGTTAATATCAGCAAGCTTACCTGGAGAAATGTCACCACGATCGTTGAGTCCCAACAGCGATGCAGGGTTTGTTGATAGGGTTTTTACGCAATCGTATAGGCTGACACCTAATGAATAAAGGTTAATGAGGGCCTTTTCAAGTGTTAAGACGCTCCCGGCGATTGTCTTGGTGCCTTTGATCCATGCCACGCCGTCATGCACTTCTATATCAAGCCCCCCCAGCCTTGAAGTTTTTTGTTCTGTTCCACCGACCGAGAGGGAATCCGTTATGGCTATAATGTGATCCCATCCCCTTATCTTAGCCATGACTAGGATCGCTTCCTCCGAGACATGATGAAAATCTGATATGATTTCTAGGTAGGTGCTTGGTGAAAGAAGGCCAGCACCAACCATGCCGGGTTCCCTATGATCAAATTGTGTCATGGCGTTATAAAAATGAGTTATCAATCTAACACCGGAAGCTAAAGCAGTCGAGGCGGTATTGAAATCTGCATTGGAATGGCCTGCCGATATTAGTGTACCAGAATATTGAAGGGTAGACATCCCGTCATTAAAAAATTCGAGCTCCGGGGCCATATCCATTATTTTGAGTATCCCATTAGATCTATTGATAACCTCATTGATTTCATCCATCGAAATTTTTCGGACATACTTTGGATTGTGGGCCCCCTTCTTCTCTAAACTTATGTATGGTCCTTCGCTTCTTGCGCCGATGATCCTTGCTTCAAAAGGTTTCCTGTCTTCCTTCGTTCTGCCTATTTTTTGTATAAATTCGATAAGTTGATCAGTAGGAGTCGACACACAGGTAGGAACGAAAGATGTAACGCCTTTTTTTGCAATCATAGAAGCCCATTTCCTTATACCTGGTTCGTCTGACGCGAGTGCATCAATACCAAAATAACCATGGGTATGTATATCGATGAAACCCGGGATAGCCGTTTTATCAGAATAATCCGTAATTTCCTCAAAATATGGCTTCCGCGAGATGCTGGCTATTCTTTCGCCTGAGACATTAATAAAGGCATTACCGATAACTCCGGAAGAAGTCACCACTTTATTCGCCAATAGACTGAACGAATTCATAATCCTCATAGTGTTATCGTGAAATTGTATTAAAGCGCTTCATGATCGTGCTATATTTGCATGAAAACTTTATAGTCCACCAAATCATCTTAAGAATATGACGATAATGCTAAGCGAAATCCGCGAGGAGCCTAAATCACTTTCTCAAACCATAGAGCGCACCAGAGAGACGGTGGAAAAGATTGCAAGCCAATTAAGAAATTCTTCAATGGTTTATGTAACAGGAAGCGGGACAAGTTATCACGCTTCAGTTTTCCTTTCTATCCTTCTTTTGAAGAGTGGAATACCGTCTTGCCCTCTGCAAGCATCTGATTACACGGACTTCGTAATTTCTGAAGGAATCAAGAATCCAGTTAACATAATCTTTAGCCAGTCAGGAGAGAGTATTGATGCACTTTCAAACCTAAAAATCTCAAAGACAAAAAAGATCAGAACTATCGGAATCACAAATGATCCAGAAAGCACTCTTGCCAAGCAATCAGACACGCCAATAATAACAATGGCTGGAAGAGAAATGTCAATTGCAGCAACTAAAAGCCATACTGTACAGCTTGGTGTATCGATAATGATCTATAATGCTTTAAACTCAGATACTCTTCAAAAGGATATTTCAAATGCCCCATATCTACTTGAAAACGTAATTTCGCTTAGTTCATTAATTGAGGAAAAGGCGAAAAAACTCAAGGATCGCATAGTCTTCCTTGGATCAGGAATATATTTCCCATTGGCGATGGAGGGGGGACTTAAATTCAAGGAAACGTCCGGTACCTATACTGAAGCCTACTCCACAAGGGAATATCTGCACGGACCTATACATATGCTAAATGATCAAACCTCTGTTGTATTGCTGCGTTCAAAAGAAATTGACGATGACAACATAATACACAAAATAAATGAAATTGGCGTTCAAGTAATGACGATTGGTTCATACGGCTCAGACTTGAATGTTCCGCAGTCAGAGAGCATAATCCTATCTCTGGAGTACCTTGCAGTGCTTCAGATGCTCGCCAACTTTAAGGCCCAGTTTAAAGGAGAAGATCCAGATCATCCGAAGTATCTTTCAAAGGTAGTTAAGGAGTGACCTTATTTACTCATTTTGGCATTAACCTATAATGGTTGTAGATAGGGAACAGTTGGCAACTGTTTTCAGGAAATATATCGATGCAAACTACAGTTCCGCAGCATACGGCATGAGCGTGTATGTTCGCAACAGTGACTTTGAATTCATACATTTTACAGGTTCCATTCCCGAACTAGGGTTCACATACTCTAAGAATACGCTTTATGACATGGCCTCTTTAACTAAACCAATGGTAACTGCCACATTAATTATGAAATATGTCGAAGACGGAATCATCGGTCTTGAAGATACTTTAGAAGCTGTGGGCCTTTACAAACCGGAATCCACGATTAGCAAAGTAACGATAAGACAGCTGCTGACACATTCCTCAGGTCTTGTCCCTGATAATCCGTTATATGAGCGGGGTCGGAGTAGGGAGGATTACATAAGGGCAATTGGATCATTGTACGAACCACAGACTTCGGCGCTAAGAGAGGAATACAGCGATTTGAACTACATACTACTTGGATTCGTGATCGAATCCATAGCCGGTAAACCTCTAGAGCAGGTTGCGTCTGAGAAAATATTTCTCCCCCTTTCTATGAAAAGCACAACTTTTAATCCTAAAATTGACAGATCGCTGATCGCCCCAACAGAAAATGATTCTAAGAGGGGAGGTATAGTTTGGGGTAAGGTTCACGATGAAAAATCCTACTATCTCGGCGGTGTGGCCGGCCATGCTGGTTTATTTAGCACAATCGAAGATACCGCAAAATACGTTTCTGCTTTGCTTTCTGGGAAGATACTCAAGAAGGTTACCTTGAAGGCAATGACTTCCCCTCAGAATATTCCAATAGGAGGAATGTTTGGATTAGGTTGGATGATAAAACCCCCAAGGCCGTACTCACCCTCTCCCTCATTCGGATACAACGCTTTTATGGGCGATCTTGTTCCTGATGGAGCGTTTGGACATACGGGTTTTACCGGCACGTCAATATGTGTGGAGCCAATCTCTTCTTCATATGTTATAATATTGAGCAACAGGGTTTATCCGACAAGAAACAACTTAGGGATACTCAGGTTTCGGAGGCTGTTCCATAATTTAGTATTTTCAAATATCTTGAATTAATTTAATTAGCATAGGTGTTTTCACCTACTCATGATATTCGTTTCAGTTGATGGTGGTGCCACCAAGACGCTTGCGGCATGCTATTCTGATGACGGTACGATTCTCGGTATCGGTGCATCGGGTCCTAGCAATTTCAGGAACATAGGTATTGAGAAAGCTAAAGCAAATCTGCTCCAAGCTGTTACGAGGAGCTTGGAGAAAAGCGGCGTTGAAAGAAATAGCGTATCCCAGTATTCCTTTGCACTTGCAGGAGTAAAAGATTCTAAGAAATCAACAGAAATAATAGAATCATTTATACATGAAATGCAGTTGGGTAAAAAGATATCAATTTTGAATGACGGTGAGGCGGGATTTAACTGCCGTTTCCCAGGGATGGATGGGATAGTTGCGGCTCCGGGCACTGGGATGATTGCCTATGGGAGGCGTGGAAAAGTATTTGAGAGAGCGAGTGGATGGGGTTGGTTTCTGGGCGATGAGGGTGGAGCTTTTTACACAGCTAAACGTGCATTGCAGGAGTCATCAAAGATATTTGATCGGCGCTCAGAATCTGACAGTAGACTCCCTGAAGCTGTGCTTTACTATTTTGGTGTCGACGAACCGAGAAAGCTTGTTAACGAAGTCTATACAGAGCCTATAGACATAAGACGTATCGCAGCATTTACGAGAATAATTTCAGATTACGCTAAACAGGGAGATAGACTCGCGATCTCACTTTTAAAGGAATCGGCACGGGAAGCAGCAAACTGTGTTTTAGCGCTCAAAAAAAAGATGTTTCCAGACAGGGATGTAGAATTCAGCGGTTATGGGGGCGTTTATAGGGCAGGAGACATTTATTGGAATACACTAAGAGATACAGTTGTTAACGCATATCCAGGAATGAAATACAAAAGGCCTTTATTCGGCTATCATGCAGTTATAGGTTCAATTTATCTTCTTCTGAATTCATACGATGAAACGAGGTTCTTCAATCTTAATGATATCATAAATCAACTCGACGCTGCCATTTCTAATCTATCGGAAGAAGAAAGAAAAGATCTACTTTTGGTCTGATCGGCCTATCCTTTGGACCAAACAGGTCCTGTTCTTATTGCATAGAGTAAAACACTTTAAGATCAAACGCTAAGATCAAGCATCTTCATTTTTATTGTGAATAATCATATGTTCATAGACATGATCTTAAATCTTCGGCTAATTTTAAATCCATAGCGAGAATATATGTGGCTTGCTCTCTCTGTCGTCCAAAGAAAATACGCATGTCTAATGCCGTTTGATTTCATTTTTATTAATGTGGCTGTCAGGAGTTTTGATCCGATTCCAAATGACCTATACTTATCCATCACCTCGAAACACCCAAACCTTTCTCCCGGAGCAAATTCAAATGGCCCCTCACCGGATGCGTACATAGCATAACCCACGATCTCGGAATCAACTTTTGCTATTGTTATCTGATCAATACTCCCCTTTGATATTACACCTTTACATCTAAGATAACAATCTGCAGGAAAGTTATTGGAAACCATCAAAAGAAAAGTACCAATTTCTGACTGTTGCAAGTCTGTTATTGATATTCTATCATCTCTTTGAATACAGTATTTCAAGTTTCCTATATCCGCTTCCATTGTAATGGCTTCATCTACTACCTTAAAACCTAGGCCTAATAAGGTTTTGTATATTTCCGGATACCTATCCGAATCTATTCCTGGAAAAAAATATCCGGGTGAAAATCCAGAATAATGAATACGTGAAACACCTATTTCTTTAAGTTTTAAAATTTGTAAATTAATGAGGTTGTTTAAGTTCTCCAGAAAAATAGATCCAGCTGAAAATATCCAGGCTTCATTCTTGTTCCACTTTTCGTATAAGAACGGCTTAGATCTGACACCTAACAAGGAAAAAGCATTATCCATAACAACTGGTTCGATCGGTTCAACATATTCATTATTGAAAAATTTTCGTTTTAGTTGACCGACATTTGTTGGGTCGTATTGGAATACTGAATTCCATATTTCGCTCACTGCCTGTATTACTGAATTTGCACTCATACAGTAATGATAGTTACTCTCTATAATTCGTTTTCCTCTAGATTTTCGTACAGTCTAGTTTTGCAGTCAACAAGCGTCTGCCATTACCAAGAAAGGGCACTTTTAGGTTCAGCAAAACGAATTACTCGAGTAAGATATAACTCGCTCTTCAAGCCTGCATACTTAGATAAAAATAGGGGATAACACTAACTTATTATGACATTTAGACTTGGTCTTGAGAACCTTAAAAAAGAGTACCTTAAAGAAAACATTTCCATCATAACTAACTCTACAGGCGTTACTAGTAATTTAGAGCAAAATATAGACTGGCTTCTGAGAAAGGGTGCTAAAATAAAAGAGATATTCGCTCCAGAGCATGGGTTCTATAATGCGCTAAAGAATGGAGAAGACGTACCGGATGAGACCTACAACGGGTTACCTGTGCTGTCGATATATTCAGAAAATAGAAAACCATTTTCCCATGAAAAATTGGAAGGAATAGATGCAATAATTTATGATCTTCAGGACTCTGGTTCTAGACCATATACACATCTTTCAATATTGAAAGAACTTCTGGTTGCGTCTAGGGAAATGGGTGTAAAGGTAATTGTTTGCGACAGACCTGCTCCATTGACGGCTAGCAAGGTGGATGGCCCGATGATGGAAAAAGAAAATATTTCTTTCATTGGTGCCGAGCAGATTCCACTCAGATACGGAATGACTGTTGGTGAGATCGCGATCTTTATGAATCAAACAATCAACGCTGATTTAGAAGTTTCTTCGATGTCCGAATACTCCAGAGACAAGTACTACGACGAATATATGAAATTCTTCGTTCCCCCGTCCCTAAACCTTTCGTGTATGGATTCAGTGGTCAATTTTAATGGGTTAGTTCTGCTGGAAGCAACCAGGGCGAGTGTCGGAAGAGGAACTCCTTATCCATTCCTACAGTTTGGATATGTCAAATCATTCAAAATACCATTAATAAAAAACAAAGGAGTCATTCTTAGAAAGACTATGTTCGTTCCTGCGTTTGACTCGCTCAGAGATCAAAGAGTTGAGGGATATTTTATTCATATTTTCAATAGGGAACGATTCAACAGCATAGAGCTAGCGATCTCTGCTTTGAAGGTACTTTATAACATCGATCCAAATCTAATAGATTTTCCACACATGATAAAGCTTTATGGATCCAAAAAGATAAAGCACTATCTTGAAAATGATACTATGATTGAGGAAATAAAGAAAGACTGGTATCCGGAGAGAAGAGATTTCATGGAACGTAGAAGAAACTGTATTCTTTACTAATTGTATTTCATTCGTAAACTGATCAAAACATTTGAAAAACGCGCGTAGCGGGAATTTAACCCATTTCATGCTTGGCATGTTTAAATCTTTTTTATCTGAGGAAAATACTACAAGGAATACACTCAAATGGATATGTTAAATAATGTATAAAAAATGGATAATCTTATGTGATCGGTATAATAAAATTTAACTAATTGTAATATAAGTGCTAAATGTTATATACGCTTTAGCGGTTTATTCTCGAATATTTGTGGAGAGGAATAAAGAATTAAAGAATATGATAATAAATTTCAGTAGCAGAGTTTTTTGACGAAGCATAATTATTCACCCAAAACAATTATAGCTACGTTTTAATTGTCATTCTACTCCATCCACTTAAAGATCTCAAATCGATCCATGGGATTCACATTTTATTCGCAAAAAAACTTGAAGAACCAAAAGATTAAAAATAACCAATAAGTTTAATCAAGGACCCTAAGATAGTTGCAGGTTTCTGAGAATATGTGCTTATGTATCCAATAGACGGATCTACAATACCTATATCTGTATCTACCCCAGTAGATATGAAAGCACATTTTTTTCCCTTACAAAATTCATTGATTTTCCATATTCTGTTTTTTAGATGTTCATTTCTTCCTACGAAAACGAACTGACTTTTTTGATCCGATGCATCTATACTATCAAATCCACGGACAATTTTGATTTTAATATCTAATTTTTTTACTTCTTTGCTTAGGCTATCCATTTGATCATTACTTTCAACGACGTTACTTTCGGAAGGAGTATCCAACAAAATAAGGTATGTCGTTGATGAGGGATCTAATGCAACGTTTCTTCGGATAATAGGAAACGTCAGCTCAACTGACTTCATCAGGTATGATCCGGGATTACTGGGCGAATGTATAGGGCTCTCAATAAATTTCAATATTCTATCAATCTTAGCATGTACGTTTCCAAGATCTCTGTTTGATATTATATCTGCTAGCTCGAGAGACCCGTTTAAATCACCGCTTTCAATTACGTCAATCCCATTAAATAGGGTATTTTTGACAATCTCTTCTTTGTTAAAGTTATCCGAAAGAGCTCTCATGTCTATTGAATCTGTAATCATCAATCCGTCAAATTTAAAATCGTTTCTAAGTAAGTTATGTACTTTTCCGGAAATAGACGCGGGGTAATTAGAATCGATACTAGAATAGAGTACATGCGACAACATGACAGAATGCACTCCAACCAACACTGCTTGTCTAAACGGATAAGCATCATTCATTATTGTTTCATAACTTCTTTTATCTTCTGGGAGCAACAGGTGTGAATCACCTATGACTCCTCCATGACCTGGGAAGTGTTTTGCTGTTGCATGCACACCGTGATTTTGCAATCCCTCTATGTAAGCTGAACCATGCTTAGAAACCTTGATTATGTCAGTTCCAAAAGATCTTTCCAATATCACCTGATTATAGGGGTTCAGCAGATCTAGAACCGGAGCAAGATTCCATTTTATTCCAAGCTCAGAAAGTTGGTGTCCAGTTAAAGCACCAACGTAGCGCGTAAAATTGACATTATCAAGCTTCCCTAAGAAAAGATTGCTCGGATTATAATCCAGCCAGGGTAATCTTACTACATTCCCCCCTTCCTGGTCAACTGCAATGACAGGTTCCGTAACACCACGATCTATGACATATATGTGTCTTATTTTCTTAATTAGTGATTCAAGATCTGTAACAGACGAGAAATCAGACTTAAACAAAACGATTGATGACGGTAAAAGATCTGAAATCTTTCGGAGAGCTTCCTCTCTTTCCATTCCACGTATTCCAGATTGAATAAATAAGCCAGGCCTCATTATATGGATATATTCACAAAGTATTAATTTTGATTCTTATAATTTGAACTATTTGATTGAAGTTAAGATTAGTTTCGAAGGATGCTCAGAATCATGATAAACCCTTTGCGTTGCAGGTACTAATTTATCCGTGAGAGCCTGATTTCCGATTATGTTTTGATTTCTCGAGTACTTTGGAAATGCGCTTGATGAAATCTCAATTCTAATTGTATGATCTTCGGGGATCTCAATACACGTATTCCATAGGTCGACGTTTATTCTGATGATCTTTCCTGGTGAGACGTAATCCTCATGATTAAAGCCATTTCTGTACTTCATTCTAATTATTCCGTCTGTGAGGCGAAGGGAATACTTGTCTGGCCATACATCAACTAATTTTACTGTAAAATCTGTATCTGGGGCAGTTGTCGAGACGTATAGCTCTGCCTTTACTTCACCTGCAAGTCTAATGGGGCTCGTGAGTCTATGGGAAGAATATACGAGTACGTCGTTCCTTTTTTCAATCTCTGAATAGTCATCAGGTCCTCCAATTTGTGAGAAACTATCTTCGGTAATGAAAGGAACAGGATAAGCCGGGTCGTATAAGAACTCATCAAATGTTGAGGAGTGGGAACTTTGTAAAACAGGTTCGGAGGTAAGTATACCGTCACCAGAACTGGAATTTGCATGTCCATTTGAGTTTAAATAAAAATAAGATTGAAATGAATCTGGAATTGGCCAATCATTATACTTCATCCATTTATTTGAGCCCATCATAAACACGCGAACACGATCCTGTTTCGTTTCGCGATCTTCAAGAATGGACTTTATCCACTGGGACTCCAATTTTACAAGATCGATTATCGAATCTGGCCCAAAGTCAAGTCTGCCTAATCTTGTAAATGTATTCACTTTATGCGGCCAAGGCCCAATTATCATTGCTTGGTGTTCCTGCGCAAATTCAGTGGCAGCCATATTTTTCATTCTCATGTAATTGATAAAAGTTCCGATCTGTTCATCATCATACCAACCAGATATATGCATCACTGGAACATCCAATTGTTCTAATTTTTTCTGATAAAAGAGCGGATCCCAGAATTTACTTCCCGGAGGATTAATAAAATACTCCTTCCAAAATGGAATAGAGCGACCCGTATACATGGGTAGATCGATTAAAGGAAGTTTTCGGAAAACATCGCCCCATTTTACAAGTCTTCCGTTTTGCATGGTTGCCCCGGATATTGAAAAGAGCCACTGTAGTGTCATAGGAGAAGGGTATCCAGTTGGATCTTCCACAAAAGGGTCTGATGGCGAAACTATACTGATCATAGCCTTTAGATGTGGTGGATGTGTAAGGGCAGTAAGCCACTGAATACGCGCAGCATAAGAAGCACCGTACGTTATAATATTTCCATCAGAAAAATATTGGGAGGAAAGCCACTCGACAAGGTCAAATCCATCTCTAGACTCGTTGAAGTATGGGATAAATTTGCCATCGGAGTCACCTCTTCCCCTGACGTCACATGAAACGAAATTATAACCAAATGAGTTGAACCTGAGAGCAGTGTCTTGAATTTCATCACTCCCCTTCCCATAAGGTGTTCTCAAAAGAACAACAGGTAATCTTGAGGCAGCTTCTATAGAATATATATCGCACGATAGTTCAACACCATCGCTCATGGGCACCCGAACGTCGTATTGTATCATTTGACCACCAATATTGTTCAATACCTTAATTTATTTCGACTTATTAATCAATGTACTCCTTTCAGATGTATTTTTAAAAGTAGTCCGGTAACCCTAGTTCAATAATTTCTTATTCTATTAGAATATTAGTGGCTGTGTCTTACATCAGGATAGGCGTAGCTGATATACGGAAAGAACCAAAATTCGAATCAGAACGTGATTCACAGGTAATTTTCGGCGAAGAATTTCGCGTAATTGAAAACTTTGGAGAATACACAAAAATAAGATCTAAGGACGGTATAACTGGATTTATCAAAACTTACCTAATTGTGGAAGGGGATAAAAGGAAGTATAAACTCAAATCATTCTTTGATGCCGAGGATGTGAAGCTCCCATTTGGTTCACTCCTTAGTGACGAGGATGTATCAAAGCACAATATTCCTGAGCATAAGATCACCAAAATAAACGATTATCGATTTTCTATCACAGAATTAGCCATGAAATTCATCGGAGTGCCCTATCTATGGGGAGGCACATCCGATTTCGGTTTTGATTGTTCGGGATTTGTTCAGCGTCTTTATCGCTTCGTTGGCTGGGAACTGCCAAGAAATTCGGATCAGCAGAGAGATTTTACAAAAACAGTGGATGGTTTTGAAAATGCGAAAGTTGGAGACTTAATTTTCTTTAAAGGGCATGTTGCATTATATCTTGGCGGAGGGAACATAATACACGCTAATGGTCACATGGCGAGTGTATCTTTTGATAACCTATTTGACGGCAGTAGTTATTCTAAAAATTTGTTGGATATATTTGAGAAAATAGGAAGTATTCAACAAAGTTTGCCTAGTTCTTTTTAAAATCTAGCATTTCAGAAATAGCAGACGTACTCAAATTTAGATACCATGCTGATATGAGCAATGAGGTTTTGAAATATGACGATAATTGGTCTAGATCAAGTGCACAATGAGCTTGCACCCAAACTAAAGGGAACGAGAGTCGGGCTTATAACAAGCAACATGTCCAGATCCTCGAATCTCCTTTCAACACTTGAGATAATGAAATCAATAAAAAGTATTAAAAAACTTACTCTCCTTAGTCCGGAACATGGTTACTTCTCAGAACACCAGGCTGGTGAAATAATAGACCCTTATTTCGATGAGGATTTGCAGGTAACCATTAAAAGCCTTTATCGAAAACCCAAAAAAATGAAGAAAATGGCAGATGATAACATAGATCTTTTGATGAGGACAATGGATTCTAAAAGAGACAATTCGAAATACCCGCCAAAAGACCTCATGGAAAATTTTGACACGATTGTATACGATCTTCAGGATGTAGGCTGCAGAATTTATACATATATTGCAACGATGATTTATTCCATGGAAATATCTGGGAAAATCGATCAGGATTTCATAATTCTTGATCGTCCAAACCCAATTACTGGAAGGAGTCCGGAGGGCCCACTGTTGCAAAAGCAGTTATTTTCTTTTATAGGTGCTGTGCAGGTACCCATAAGACACTCATTAACACTTGGAGAAATTGCACTATATTTCAATAGATTCTACAACAAGGAAAAAACGCTCCTAAGTCTCATAAAAATGAAAAATTGGAAAAGAGATATGTGGTATGATAGAACTGAACTTCCATGGATAATGCCATCCCCAAATATCCCAACACTTGATACTGCCGCTGTCTATCCTGGTATGGTTATGTTTGAAGGAACAAACGTATCCGAAGGGAGAGGTACAACCAAACCTTTCCAAGTAATTGGCGCACCGTGGATAAATGGGGTAAAACTTAAGAAAGTGATGGAGGAATTCAACTATTCCTCTGTCCAATTTTTGGAAGTAAAGTTTAAGCCTATGTTTTCGAAATATTCTGGAGAAGTATGTTCGGGTCTTTATATATTCGTTAAGGATAGAAATTCATTTAGACCCTTCGAGCTTTCCTTGGCTATATTGAGAGAGCTTTTAGATCTCTATCCTGATGAATTCACACTATTTGAATCATACTTTGACAGAGTCGCCGGAAACAAAGATGTCAGGAAAATGCTTTTACATGGGTATTCTCCTGAGGAAATAGTGGAAAAGTATAGAGATGAAATTGATAAATATACCTCCATTACAGAGGAAATCCTGATTTATAAATAACATATGTATGAAACTTTTTAGGATCTTACCTCTGTAAAATTTTCTCGTAACACACCTTTGATAAACGCTGACAAAAAACTGTTAGTAAGACTTTTCTGGATATCCTATTTAAACGTAATGAATAGTAACGACTCTGGGACATAAGTGTCTCTATCCGTTCATAAGCATCAGGTTGTGAAGCAGTCCTTTGGCGAATCCAGATGTTTCAATACGGTCTTTCCTCCTCTGGAATATCATGTGCCCTGTCGATCTCTTG
>JAJZXP010000009.1 GCA_021806345.1 Thermoplasmata archaeon
GCCAGTTGTCAGGTCTGCATGGGGAATGAACAATTCTGACCAGCTGATCAAGGATATACTCTGTGCATTCAGATTCCATGGTGGACTGGTAATGCTCGCAAAGGACAACAATGAAACAATTGGGATACAGTTTAGCTTTCCAGGATACAAAAATGGAAGGAGGTATCTCTATTCACACATGACCGGCGTTCTTGAAGGAAAGAAATATGGGGGAGTTGGAAGGCAATTAAAGGAAAAACAGAGGCAGTGGGCAATGGAAAATGATTACGACCTCATTGCATGGACTTTTGATCCGTTGATGAACCTGAATGCAACGTTCAACATTCACAAACTTGGGGCAATATCAAGGACATATCTTAGGGATTTTTACGGAGAAATGGAGGACACTTTGAATTTCGGAATGCCCACTGATCGTTTCGTCGCAGAATGGTACGTGAACAAAAAGGAACAGGCAAGACCAAAGGTTTCCGCAGGCACATTCTCTTTTGAGGAGGTGGGAAATCTAGATGAATCTGCGATCCCAGATGATCTGTATCTTAAAATTCCTGATAATTACCTGGAAATGAAGAAAAGAGATCCTGAAAAGGCGATGGATCAGAGATTAAAAAGTAGGAATATCTTTGAGAATCTATTCAGCAAAGGATACATAGTTTCAGATTTCTCAAAGGAACTCAATGCATATTTTCTTGAGAAAAAACCAGAATTAGGACTATCCTTAGGTCCAAACATTTTCAATCATTAATAAACTCGACTTAACAGGTTTAAAAACATATTTATCCCTTACTTATCTTAGCGAAATAATGAATTTGAATTATAGAAGATTGAAGATGCCGATGAAGTCTCCATTCACAACAAGCTTTGGCACATCGTGGATTAAGGATGTTCTTGTGTTTCACTTAGAGAATGATGGGATAAACGCGTATTCAGAATGCATCACCAATGAAAGTCCCTTCTACGGTCCGGAGGACAATTTCACATCATTGCACATCATAAAGGAATTCATTTCAGAACCGGTTAAAAAACTTCCCAGGCCCTGTGAATACAATGAAGCCATTGGATTTGTGAAGGGAAACAACATGGCAAAGGCGGCAATGGAAATGCTTCTTTTCGACTATCACTCCAAAGTCGAAAATATTGCACTGGATAGGTATCTTGATAAAGAGTCAAAAAACAGGGCAGATGTAGGGATATCCATAGGTATGAATCAAATAGATGTCACACTGAAAAAGATTGAAGAGTCGGTCAAAGAGGGATACAAAAGAATCAAGGTAAAGATAAAGAAGGGAGAAGAACGTAACATTCTTTCTTCCGTCAGGGACAGCTTTCCAGAAATTAAATTAAGTGCGGACGCAAACTGTGACTTCACCGAGAAAGATTTTGAATTGTTGACTTCACTGGACCGATACGAATTGGAGTACCTGGAGCAGCCATTATATCATGATGATTTACTATTTCATTCAAAACTTTCAAAGAAGATGGAAACGCCAATCTGCCTGGACGAATCCATAGTCTCACCGAAACTCGCAGAAAATGCCTTGGAAATGGAAGCGTGCAATATCATCAACATTAAACCTGGAAGGGTGGGAGGACTGTTCAATTCAATGGAGATTGCCAGAATAACAAGAGAATTCGGTGGTCACTGTTGGGTTGGAGGCATGCTAGAAACTGGAATAGGAAGATCCTTCAATATAGCTTTTGCTTCTTCAAGTAGAGTGGATTTCCCAGGCGATAGTTCTCCAAATGACAGGTATTTCCAAAAGGACATAGTGACAAATCCATTCATAATGGAAAATGGCACAATCGTACCGAACAAGCAGGATGGAATAGGTGTCACCATTGATAGAACTGCGCTTGAGAAGTATACAGTTGAAAAAGGAGTGATATTCTGATCATACCCGAGTTCCTCAAGGAAAGCGAAAATGAAATGCTTGAATTGACTGAGGAACTCGTTATGTTAGAGAGCCCGTCCAGGCACAAAGTTCTTCTCGACAAATTTGCCGAACATCTCATTTCAACATTGGAGAAGAGATTTAATTTTCTCCCGGAAAAAGTATTCAATGGTCCAGAGGGTAATGTTTTGAGATATATCTTTAACAAAGAAGGAAAGGATCAGGTTCTGATTGTGTGTCATTATGACACTGTTTTTCCAGAAGGAACTATTCATGAAATTCCATTCAGGGTTGATGGAGACAGGGCATTTGGACCCGGAGTATTTGACATGAAAGCCGGGATTGTTCAGGTACTCTATGCACTACACTACAAATTAAGTAAGGGAGAGTTAAAGAGCAGAGTATGTCTGCTGCTTACACCAGACGAGGAAGTGGGATCCAAATTCTCAAAGAAGATAATAGAGGAAGCGGCAGCTAGATCAAAATTCGCCATTATTACTGAACCGCCACTGGAAGGAAAGCTTAAAACTTCGAGGAAGGGAATATGTGACCTCAAAATCCATGTTAAGGGGAAGTCTGTACATGCAGCCCTGGATCCAGAAAAAGGAATTAATGCAATAACAGAGGCTGTGGATTACTTGAACCTTATAGACGAACAGAGTGAAATTTTCAAGAACAAGCTGATTGTAAACCCTGGGGTGATAAGAGGGGGAACAAGACCTAATGTGGTTCCAGATCAATGCGATCTGGAGATTGATATAAGGTACACAGAGGAAAAGGATTTAGAGAATCTAATTGAAACATTGAGAAAGAAAAAACACGTAAAAGAGGGAACCAAAGTAGAATTCAATATGGATGTAAGACCACCAATGAAAAGAGATGAAAAAACAATTAAAATCTTTTCAGAATTGAAAAAAAATGCAACAAATCAGGGACTGATACTGGAAGAAACGGAAGCTTCCGGTGCAAGCGATGGAAATCTCTGCTCTCTTTTTTGTCCCGTTCTCGATGGAATGGGTGCCATAGGTGAGGGTGCACATTCAAAAGAAGAATTTGTTTTAATTAAAAAAATGCCAGAAAGAGCAACTCTTATCTCTCTGGCTCTGGATCTTTAAAAATTTAAGATTTTGGAGTTTTCGGTTTTCTCATTACAAGCACAACTGCTCCAACAACCAACGCTGCAGCAACAACTCCTAACACTACGTAAAGATAGGTGTTACTACTGGATGCAGGCACAGGTTTACCCTTTTCCGTAACTGTGAAATTCACCGTTACAGTATAGGAAGCTACTGAACTGCTTGATTCACTTGCCTTTGCAACAAGAGACTCATTTTGCAATGTGGTTGTTCCAGACGAGGCATTTCCAACTTTAAATGAAAACACTGCCATTCCAGAGGAGTTTGTTGTCATTGAGACTGCGCTGCTTGAGTAGTTCAAACCAACAAGGACAGCTGAAGTTATATCCACACTTGCGCCACTGACCGCACTTCCATTTTCCGTAACTGTAAATGTCACGGTTCCTGTTTGTCCGGTTGTATAACTGGTGCTTCCGACTGCATATGTCATATACAGTGCTGGATTAATCAGGAATACATTGGTGTAAGTTGTTCCAGCCCCCGTTTGGTTTTGGCCACCTACTGTAACGACCGCAGTTATATTCACTTCCTGGTAGAATATAGGCATTACCGCCCCACTTGAACTGTAGGTCTGCATTATCTGTGCTAGAGCGTTGGATACGCTGAAACTGAATGTTCCGTTCTTTCCAGTTGATGCATTAAATGTATAAGACTTGCTTGATAAACTTCCCACCATTCCGGTCATTACAATTGTAATGTTAGCATCGTGAACTGCGCTTCCAGTTGTGTTGGCTACACTGTAACTGATCGAACCGGTATTGCCTGTATAAAGGTGTGATTTCCCAGTATATTTTGCCGAGATAGAAAGGTGATTCTTCTCATTAGTATTGATAAGTTCTATGTTCAGATAAGTAGAGGTTGTTTTAGTGTGCACCTCACTGGAAGGTGGATTAACCGTTGCAGTTATGTTCACCTCCTCACTGGGTAGGTTAATGATTTTATTATTTTTCAAAGTTTGGAGCAATTGGTTCAGGCCTGCAAATACCTCGTACTTCCATGTAGCTTGACCTGCAGCATTTGTTGTCAATTGATTTGAGGTCACATTGATTATACCCTTAGCAATTGAAGATACTGAAATACCTATCGTGGCACCCTGGACTGGCAATCCTGACGTTGTATTTAGTACAGTATACACTATGCTTCCTGTGTTACCTGCCGTCTGTACTAGGGAACCGGTAAAATTCTGCTCAATCTTCATACCATAGTTATAACTGATAGTCTTGGATGATGCAATCTTATGCACTTCCAGTAGAGTGAAATAAACACTGAACAAAGAACTAGACTGCGTAGTGGTGAAGTTGGCAAATTGGTTCGTCTGGAATGCATCCATAACTGTTGTGTATCCTATATTGATCAGAGTAGCCTCTTCAGCTATTATTGTTTGTATTTCCCCGGATATCTTGGTCGCCTGTGAGAATGAGTCGGAAGCCAAAAGCTCATTTGAGAGGTTTGTAAGTAACAAAGTTACCTGCTTGCCAGTGAGGTGGACTCCGTTGTATGTAAGTGATGTATATGGTCCAAGTGTACAGCCAAATGCGAAATAGGCTGGTGCATCATTTACGAAAAGTGCGCATAGTATTGCTGGATCTGCTGCCTCTGTTCCCTGCCCGTATATTGCAACCTGATAATCGTTCGCTTTGCCAATGACTGAATAGTAAATATTTGCGAACATTGTTGTGTATGCCTCCTCAACTATGGTAGTTTTCACACCAAGATGAGCCCAGCCCTGACTGATTTCAGTTGCAACTTCCACATCGCACGGAGTTTCACTACCTGGAGCGATCTGGATCTGAATCGTGATCGGTTTTCCATTGTAATTGAGAACACCACTTATATTCTGCATCCCTGGAATGCTGTTGATCAATTGCCTTGCCTTAACCAGGTTGTAACTGTATTGGGGCGTTGAAGAATTGTACCATAATATATTACATGGGGGTACTGTGTTTGACGTAACAGTCAGCAATCCATCGTAAACTGTACCATCAATTGTCTGATATGGTGTTGCATAGCTGAGAGCCTGTCTGAACGCTGTTATATTCAGTGGAGTATAGTTCTCATTTATCCTTACTGCGCAGAAGACCTGTGATGGAGCAGTATAAATATATGCTCCCGGGGTACCTTTCACGAGTGAGAGGAATGTTGGGGTTACCGGCAGCATGTCCAATTGTCCCTTAGTAAATGCAGCCACCATCGAAGATTGTGACGCAAAGTAAGGTTGATAAAATTCGTATATCTTTGGAGTGAACTGTCTTAATCCACTGCTTACATTGGCATATTGAGCAAAGAAATGTGGATTTACGTAGAATTTGTCCAAGTGGTTAGGATTTATTTCTCCATTTGGCATTCCATATCCGTTATTTACCATAAATGGACCATTACCTACTAAACCTGGAACACTGCCTGTTGCAATATTCCATCCCAAATTCCATCCTAAATATCCATTCCCCGAACTAATTCCAGGTGTGCAGTTATACAATTTTGCGGAACTTGTGAAGTCGTGGTGCACCCATATGTGATATGGCAATATGTAGGATTCCAAAGAGCTTGTCTGTAAAAGCAATGTCGGTTTGGAAACATACAGTTTTACTGAAAGATTTCCGTTAGGAACTACATTTACGACACCTGGCCATCCTCCCATTCCTGCTTCCAGTCTCCAGGATAGGGCAACATCAGCTGACTGCAAATAGTATTTTTTCATCGTTGTTGTTGAGAAACTCTTGTAGGTGTGAGTGGTCAAATTGCCTTTATAGTAAAACTGGGTTGTGTTTGAGAAAGTGTATGTTTGAGAGGCATTTGCTGCGCTCCAGTCAGTCCACTGCACATATGGTCTCAAATTTATTGTGTAGACATATGAGTAGTTTACCATGGAATTTGTTTCAATATCAAAGGTCTTGTTATTTGTTGTTACGTGGGCCAATTTGTATCCAGTTGCCAGCCAAGGTACTATTTGGCCATTCGGCAACTGATAGTACAAACTTCCGTAAACCAACTTGATAATAAACAAATCACCAAAGGTGTTCGCAGTGAATGTGTTCAAATCACCAATAGTACAGTCCAGCCCGCATTGAAAAGTTCCATTGGTATATCCCGGTTCCTGCATGGTCGTTGTCGGCATTTGCCACGGGGTACTGCTGGAACTATATGCCTGAGCTGCAGTTTCTGCGTTCAAGCCTAAATTACTAGTCTCATTCGTAGAGCTAATAGGTGATGCGTTCTGAAATACCACGAAAGCGGTACCCACCATCAATAGAACTACAAATATTGCTAAAACTATTTTCTTATTTTCCATCCCCCTGCAATCAGTTCAATGATTTAAAACTCTTTTTGTCAATGCAAAAAAATTAAATACTAAAAAGAATCTAAAATTAACCTATTATAAGGTACAAAGTACAATCTAAGAGTTGTTTATTAGTAAAAAATTATAGTAGTTAATTATTTTTAGGAACTTGGTACGTTTTATCGTAGCACTAGGGTATATAATTTCAAAAATATATTTTATATAGCCTTTTTTCGGATATCAGTCATCAACCTTTAGATAAATCAGTTACAGTCTATTGTTCTTATAAGGCAAATCCATATGATTCAGATCTATTTTAAGTTAGATGAGAATAATAAACCCGGTTTCATTAACTTAAAAAGTATGAAAATTCTCTATAATATCCCTTCAAAATTATCTGATGAAACAAGACTTTCCAGCGATATATACCTTCCAGATGTAGAGGGAAAATATCCTGTCATATTGTTAAGAACTCCCTATGGCAAGCAAAGTGAGACAATAGTAGAAAACGCAATAAAATTCAGCAATAATGGGTTCATATTTGTAGCAAATGATGTTCGAGGAAGAGGAGACTCGGATGGAACTTTTGTCCCATATTTTAATGAGGCCTCAGATGGATGTGACATGATTGAATGGTGTTCCCATCTGGATCAAAGTGATGGGAATGTGTTCACATGGGGAGCATCTTATAGCGCGAGGATTCAATGGTTAACAGCTTTGAAAAATCCGAAAAAACTGAAAGGAATAATCAGCACAGTTTCACCCTCAGATCCATTTGTTGAAAATCCAACCGGCCAGCCTTCGCCTCTATCCGTAAGTTGGCTATTTTCAATTTCAGGAAGAACAATGCAGAGAACGGATCTGGTAAATTGGAAAGAAGTATATGATCATCTACCCCTATTATCAATGAGTGATGAAACAGGCCAGGAAATAAATTTTTGGAAAAAAATCGTTTCCGAAGCAAAAGATAGCGATTTTTGGAAACCTTTATTCTACCAGACCAAGTTTGACTCCATACCGTACCCGGCTATGCACATTGGTGGTTGGTATGACGATGAACAGATTGGAACTTTTAAGAATTTTATGGGAATGGTAAATGGTCACAGCGGGACAAGAATTGCCGAATTGCAAAGAATGATTATCGGATCTTGGCCACATAATGTAAACAGAAATAGGAAACTGGGAAGGTTAGAATTTGGAATGGATTCAATTATTGATCTGGTGGGAGAGGAGATTAAGTTTATAGATCATGTCCTAAAGAATAAAAAGTCAATAGAAAAACCCGTAAAGTTATACCTAATGGGAGAGAATCAATGGATGAGTTTTTCAGGTTGGCCTCCAGAGAAATATCAAACCGAAATTCTCTACTTATCATCGTCAGGCAATGCCAACAGTCGCTTTGGTGACGGAAAATTGATCAATCAATTCCCTGAGTATGATGAAATGCATGACGCATTTACATATGATCCGGGCGAACCTGTTCTCTTTATATCGGAAAGTAACTTTGAGCAAATCGGAGGACCGGATGACTATTCCAAAGAAGAGGATAGAAATGATTTGCTGGTATACACATCTGAAGTATTAGGGCAAAAGTTGACAATTCTGGGCAACGTGGAGGCTGAAATCTACGTAGATTCCGATGCACCTGATACGGACTTTACTGTAAAACTGCTTGACGTGTGGCCAGATGATCACTCTATGAGATTGTTGGATGGAATTAAGAGAATATCAGGGATGCATAATAATGCAGTCGAGAATATTGAATCAAAAGAAAGAGTAAGAATGATTAAGATCGACCTCTGGAATATGGGGATTACAATTCCGAAAGGACACAAATTAAGGGTTGAAATTGCATCCAGTGCATTTCCAAAATACGCAAGAAATTTAAATATTTCGGGGTTTCAGGGCGGCAGGTCCGAGTACAGGGTTGCCCACCAAAAGGTTTTCCATGGAAGAAAATACGGGTCAAATATCAGGTTACCAATTTTTAATTTTTAAAACAGCTGGCGGAAAATCATAATATTAATAGTTCAGGACAATCACTTAACCATGGAGACTACAGAGGATAACAATCTGTTCTCGAGAGAAATTTCAGGCTGGAGCACAGGTAAAATCATCGAATTTATCCACACATCTGACTACAGGGCGTTTGAAGCAGTCGGTTGGGCATTGGAAAATATTGCAGAAGCAACTGAGAAGATTTATGAAAGAATAACTGAGGGTGGAAGGGTAATTTACGTAGGTGCTGGAACAAGCGGAAGACTTGCTGCACAGGATGTGGCAGAATTAAGGCCAACCTATGGAATAGGATCAGATATTTTTGATTACGTTATGGCGGGAGGTAACGATGCAATCCTCCACTCAATAGAAGGGGCCGAAGATGACAGGGAAGAGGCAGTCAGAATACTGAAGGAGGAGAAGCACCTTAAAAAAAATGATATAGTGTTCGGAATAAGCGCATCAGGATCAACACCATTTGTTATTTCGTCATTAGAATATGGAAAGAAATTGGGGGCCCTCACAGTATCGTTAACAAACAACAGGGACAAACCGGTTTCAAAAATTTCAGATGTCAGCATTTGCTGTCTAACAGGTGCGGAAATAATACAGGGTTCTACCAGAATGAAAGCAGGAACATGCCAAAAAATGGTTCTTGGAGCAATATCGACAACAATAGCAATCAAGCTTGGTCTGACCTATAAGAATACAATGTCAAACATGGGTGCATGGTACAATGAAAAACTTCGCAAAAGGGCGCAAAACATGCTAATCAGAGAGTTTGGTCTTGAGCAGTCAAACGCTATCCAGCTTCTGGAGGAGAATATGTATGACATGAATAGGGTAATGGCAATGCTCGAAAGAGAGAGGAAAGAATAAAAAATAAGAGGGGAAATATGGCAGGAATAATATCTACATGCTTCAGGGACAGTGATGGAAACATTTTACAGTCCAGTAACGAAACTATGTCCTTGCTTCCAGCTTCAAACATGAAAGTAGTTTCAGGATATTCAGCATACAAAATACTCGGGCGTGAGTTCAATTTTGTCACGAAATTTTCTAACACTGGAGATAGGCTGTACGTATCAGGAGATCCATGCCCACTGTTTTCTTTGAGCGATATGCGGAATATTCTAAGAAAGAAAGAAAATAGGGATATAACTGGTATAACCTTCGATGATCAGGTGCTGGATAATTTACCCTATGGTAGTGGATGGGAGATCGAAGATTCTCCATATTGTTACCAAACGTGCATAGTTCCCTACTCTGTAAACGAAGGGTGCATTCCCAGTAAGAAAATCAGACACTCAAAATTAAAAGATCAGGTAAATCACAAAGATGACTCAATGAGTGTGAACAACCAGTATAGACATTTTACAATGGCCATGAGCAATATAATTGGACATAAGTTAGATTTTAAAATTGGGCACCTGAACACAGCGGAATATAACAGTACTTATGAGAAAAAATTGACAGACATATTACATCATATAGAGGAATTCAGCTGCAATTTTTCAATCGAGGTTGTAACCAAATACCTTTCACACCATGTGAGCGGGGGGAGGGGAAACTGGAAGGAGTCCACAAAAATTATTGAAAATCTGATGAAAGAACTAAATTTGGATATGGAAGGCATTAGAATAGTTGATGGAAGTGGCCTTTCAAGGCAAAATCTTCTCACAACATCATTCCTTTCGGATTTAATATTCAGGATAAAGCAGGGTAAAAATAAGGAATTTATTGATCTATTGCCGTCCAAGGGAGAAGGGACTCTTAAAAACAGGCTCAATAAAATGGACGATTTAAAAATAAGGGCAAAAACAGGATCCTTCCAGTATTGTTCTTCACTGACCGGATATATTAGTTCACTTGATGTTTCATTCAGTATAATACTGAATAATTTCAATGAAAGTGATCAGCAATTGAGGGAGAGAATTGATGATATTTTGATGAATTTTGTTTCTTCCAGAATGAGGTAATCATACCACATTCTGTAAAAGATCTTCAACAGTCTCTCTTTTCCTAACGAGGTAAGCTTTACCATCAGAAATTAACACTTCGGAGGATCTCAGATTTCCGTTGAAATTCATGCTCATAGCATAGCCATAGGCTCCGGCATTCAAGACTGCAATCAGATCATCAATTTTCACATCGGGAATTGATCTCCAATTCACGATCACATCGGTATTTTCGCATACCTGACCCACTATTTTTCCTTCCCTCTCAGCACCTCCATGATCCGCGAGGACAACAATAGGATGGTAAGCTCCATACAGTGCGGGCCTGAGGAGTGTTGTCATACCCAGATCCGTGCCTATGAACCTCTTTCCATATTCCTTCACATTTGTCACTCTACCAATCAATATTGTGGAGTCTGCTACCAAATATCTTCCGGGTTCCAGAAGGATTTTTGGAAGCTTTCCATGGTAGCCCTCAAAATTCTTGTTCATCGAATTCCACACACCCTGGGCTACTTTTTTTAAGTCAAGCTCTTTTTCTCCAGACCTGTAGGGAACGCCAAATCCCCCTCCAAGATCTACATATTCAAATTCAATTCCCAATTCATTTGATATTTTCCTTACAAGAGCAAATAGCTTTCCTGCCACAAAGCCAAAATAATCTGCATCCAGAACATTGGATCCCGTCATCATATGAATGCCGAATTTCTTTGCGCCCTGATCTCTTGCAACACTGTAAGCGTCAAGCGATCTTTCTGATGGTATTCCAAATTTCGCGTCAGGTCCGGCTGTAGTAGTTCCCTGAAATTCTCCTTTTCCGACACCCGGGTTAATTCTAAACGAGACTGTGTGGGGTAACTTTCTCCCCAACAGGTTCATCTGATTAATATCATCAAAATTTATTGCCAGACCATAATCAGACGCTTGCGAAAGAGAATTTTTGTCAAGATTGTTTGGTGTCATTACTATTTTTTCCTTTGCAACTCCGCCTCTTAGGGCTATTTCATACTCTGTCAGATTAGAGACATCTGCCCCGGCACCCATTCTTGAAAGAACTTCAACTATTCTTGGATTTGAATTTGCCTTGATTGCATACTTAATTTCAAAGTTCCAGTTAAACGATAAAAAAGCTTCCCTTATATTTTCAAATCTTTCCTGAATTCTCCGTTGAGATGTGACATAAAGTGGAGTGCCATACCTTTCTGCCAGTTCGTGTAAATTAACTCCGTCCATAGTCCACTCTTTTTTATTCTTAAGAATAACAGATTCAATTTGAGATTCAGGCATGATCTCCAATAGGACAACTATAAATAACCTTATTCACATCTTATTCACTATTTAAGAGGAAGGCACTTAGGAGTGATTTTCATTAAGTGAAAGATGAGCTACGAAAATCATTAATTGGGTACCGCAGGAATCAAATTATGAATAATTTTTCGACTACTGCTCAATAGTTTTTAATTTCAATCTTCTTTTCATCCACTCAGTCCTGTTCAATAAGGCCATTTTGGATACTTTTGCATCCGGAACCACGCCGTACCAGCTGTGATATGCTCCGGGATATACGTGAATTTCAACCGGTATACCGTGTTTCATTAGCATATGGGCATAATCAATGTCCTCATCTCTGAATACCTCCTGTCCACCCACCTCCACGTAAGCTTCTGGAAGATTACTCAGATTGCTAGCCCTTGAAGCAGACGCGTAATATGAAACTCCGTCTTTTCCTGCTATTTCTCCAAGGAGAGCATACCACCCAAGTTCGTTGAGTTCCCTTGGCCATGAGGGCCACGGTCCCGAACACATAAGACTTGATTCCGTGTTATTCCTGTCGTTCAACATTGGCGCAATCAAGCACTGGAATATCAATTTAGGTCCACCCCTATCCCTGGCCATTAACGCGAGGGATGCAGCAAGGCCCCCGCCTGCGCTTTCTCCCATAAGACCAATTCTGTTGGCATCTATTCCCAGATCATCTGCATGATCTGCAACCCACTGGAGACCATCGTAACAATCATTGATTCCATTCGGATAAGGGTACTCTGGGGCCAATCTATATTCAACATCCACGACGACTATTCCAAAATCCTTTACCAATTTAGACATCTCCAATTTACCGTATTCAACGCTCCCAACAATCATCCCCCCTCCGTGAATATGGTAGATACACGGTAAATTTTTGTATTCAGAATTAGGAGAATAGATATTCACTTTAATTGGCATGCTGGAATTCTTTGTGTTTATCTCCACAAATCTGAGGGATACTCCCGGATCCAGTTTAACATTTTTCATATTGTCAGGAGTTAAATCAATAAGCGTTTTCTTTAAAACCTTAATCTGGTCATTTTTATTTTTGTAATCTTCAACTATTTTCAAGATTTCTTTCATTCTTTCAGTACCGGCTTTCACAGAGTTTCTCAATTCCTCATCAAAATCAGATTCCAAAATCATAAATCTCCAACAGTAAGCATTTCTAAGGATTAATCGTTTCACTTTCTGTGAATATCAACACACTCACGGTGCTTCTTTAATGAAAATTCGGGCCAAGTCCTGAATTGCTCCTCAGGAAAACACTGATTTTAGGATCGATCCGGTATATAAACTAACGCCCTCAACTAAAACTGTTTATAATCAAATATAAATGCCCCATCAATGAAATGTGTGGGAATGAGTACTGTTGACCTAAGGAGCGAACCTAAATTTAGAAGTGAAAGGTCTTCACAGCTTATTTTTGGAGAAGAGGTCGAAATAATTGGAGAAGAAGGAGAATACTGTCGTGTAATTGGAGTAGACCGGGTAAAGGGATATGTGATGAAAAATCTTATAGTAGACTCTTCGAAAAAGATTTACAAGTTGAGAAAAAACCACAGGTCAGGCAACATGGTGCTTCCCTTTGGTTCATACGTGAACGAAGATGATGCAACTGAACATAATATTCCCGAAAATTTACTTGTGAAAATTTCAAAAAATTTCAATCCTTGGGAACTCGCAAAGGAATTCATGGGAGTTCCATATCTATGGGGAGGCACCTCAGACCTCGGGTACGATTGTTCAGGTTTTACTCAGAGGTTATTCAGATTTTCCAACACAGAAATTCCAAGAAACTCAGGATGGCAGCGCGAAGCTTCAAAGACTGTTGAATCATTTAATGAAGCTCAGGCGGGTGATCTGGTTTTTTATCACGGACATGTCACATTCTATATTGGAAACATGACCATCATACATTCAAATGTCCATAATGGAGGAGTATCTTACACCCAATTGAACGATAACAGTGAATATTCCAAATCACTGGATGGATCATTCGAGAAAATTGGAAGACTGGAGATAGGTAAGAAGTATGATTTGCCATTTAAAAAAGATTCAGATTAGGGGAATAATAGGGGAGTTACAAGTTAAAAAAAGGTGATAAGAAATGAGAAGCGGGTATTTTATTCAGACTGGAATGGGCGGTGTTGACAGTAAAGAGGAGGCTTTCAAGTTTATAAGGGAAATACTCCCTTTTTCCGTAATACTTTTTAGGTCGGATTTTCAGGGAGCAGAAGACCTTTCAAAGTTAGTGAAAGAAATCAGGAATATTTATGTAAAAGAAAAAGGAACAAATCCACCGGTCATCGCAATTGATCAGGAAGGCGGCAATGTTGTAAGAATTCCATGGATGGACTATAGCCCAAGTAACTATTTTCTAGGAATGGTCAATAACGAGAAATTAAGTTATTTTGCTGCTTCCCTGATGGGAAAACAGCTTAAATCATTCGGAATTGAGTGGAATTTGGCTCCGGTACTTGATGTTCTCTACGGAGTAAATCCCGTTCTTCTGGAAAGAAGTTATGGCTTTGACGTTTCATCCATTGAAAAACATGGAATTTCAATGATCAAAGGTCTTATGGATTCCGGTGTTGCAAGCACTGCAAAACACTTTCCAGGCCACGGTGGAGTTATGGAAGATTCTCACGAGGAGCTTCCTATAGATAAGAGAAGAATGGAAATTGTGATGAACGATGCTAAACCATTTAAGTCCGCCATAGAGTGTGGTGTGAGTTCCATTATGCTATCTCATATAATTTATAACGCCATCGACAAAGAATTTCCAGCATCAATATCACCAAAAGTCCAACTTCTGTTAAGAAAGGAAATGGGATATAACGGAGTGATACTGACAGACTCCATCAATATGAAGGCACTTTCCTCAAATTTTGACCTGGAGCAAATTGTCAAAAACAGCATAGGAAGCGGTGTTGATATAATCGAGACAAACAGTTTAATTTCAGCAAGCTCGATTAATGACATAATTAGCGAGAGCAATTACAGTAATATGCAAATGAAGGCAGACAGGCTTGCAAGACTGATTCCTGAAATAAAAATCAAATACAATCCCCCCGTTGAAGTTCTAAACGCTTTCTCTACAATTCACAATAATGTTGTTAGATGGAAGGATCTAGACCCGAATAGGCATTTTTTCCTGGTCTTTCTTGATCAAAAACCCGAAAGTCAGGTCAACGATGCCAAAAACACCGGAAAGGGAGTTTTGGAAAGGCTCAGGAGCATGAATCTGAATTTTGACCTTTTGGACTTTGAAAACATCGGGGAAAATATTGAGGGAGATCAATTTATATTTATAGGCAGAAATGAACATTTTAAGGATAGATTTTCCAAAATTAACAGGATGAATGACAAAAACAGTTGTATGTTCATATCCACCAGCATTCCTCAGGACACAGGTATCCTAAGTGAAAAAATGGGATATATCACTGCAGGCTCTTCCAAAACAGAGAATATTCTTGGGGCTATCTACAGAACTTTTCACTTTTTCTGAGAGAATTCCCTGTCAACAAATGTTTTCTTAAGTTCGACACCCACTCCCGGGCAGTCGTGTGGATAGAGTGTTCCCTTCCTGAATTCAATACCTTTCTCAACGATATCTTCCTTTAAACTGCTGTAGCCGTCCAAATCTGCATATTTAACAGATGGTTTTGAAAGGGCAACTGCCAGCCCTGCGCTGTTCGCCAGTCTGGTTTCTACCATGCATCCTATCATTACTGGAACCCTGTAGGAGTAAGCAAGGTCAGCCATTTTTATTGAGTCGGTGATCCCTCCCGATTTCATCAATTTTATATTTATTCCATCTACAGACTCAGTCTGAAGCACGTTTAACACATCATCTGTTGTAAATATACTTTCATCCGCAAATATGGGAATATTCGATCTATCTCTAACAAATTTTAATCCACGTATATCCTGCATGGGCACTGGCTGTTCCATAAACTCAATTTCAAATTTTTCAAGCTTCTTAGAAATCTCAACTGATTTTCTGGGTGTGTAAGACTGATTAAAATCTACATAAATCATTGGCTTTTCCCCAACCACGTCTCTAACCACCTTGACTCTTTCAAGATCATCCTGGATTCCAAGTCCCATTTTTATTTTGAATATTTTAACCCCATCAGACATAAGTTCTTCCGCCTGAGCCTTGGCTTTCTTAGAATCTACGAGGTCAACAGTGTATGAAGTGTCAATATGATCTTTATTATTTCCGAGTAACTTTCGAACGCTTGTTTTTGCGCGCTTTCCTATTATGTCCCAAATAGCCTGATCTATCGCCATTCTGCTTGCCTTTGCTGACCTGCAGAGATTTTTCATGGTTATATTCAGGTTTTCCTGGGACTCATCCATTCCCTTAAGGGATTCCGAAAATATCCTTAACTCGCTTTCCAGTGATCCTATGGTGTCACCAGTTATGAATGGAGTGGTAGTGGCTTCCCCGTATCCAACAATTCCATCATCTGCGGTAACTGAAACAATAAAACCCTCATAGGAATTGGTTGATCCAAGGGAAATTTTAAACGGCTTTTTCATTGGCAGTTCTATTTTTTTAAATTTTATACTCTCAATCACGCTGTAAAATTGCAAACATGCATATAAATTAGCGGAACACCAAGTGAGCTTAATAAGATCCAGGTTATTTTTGCATTCTCCAATTAACAAAAGAAGTGACACTGGGTGAATCATACTTAACAGGATAACAACCAGTGAAAAGGATTTATGAAGGGAATGAATGAACCGCAATGGTCACACTTGGTATTGAGAACATCAAAAATCTTGTTGCAGGGAATTCGAACAAGAAGGTGGGTATAA
>JAJZXP010000085.1 GCA_021806345.1 Thermoplasmata archaeon
ATGTCAAAAACTGCAACAGTATAACCCATATTAGATTAACTGGGGGGGAACCAAATGGGGTCTTGACACCAGAAGCTCATGGCCTTGATTTTCAACTCGTAATGGAAGTGTTTTCTTCTCCTCAATCCCGCAGAGGAAAGCCCGTATTATAATACACTATGAATAATTTAGGGCTTTCCTGCGAACCCCGGTACATCTAGAAATATAATCAAATATTAATTTTAGGCTCAAAACCTATGAAAATATATGGAACTTCCTAAGTGAACGTCAAAATGTGTTAGCTAAAGCAATTTAATCTTTAGCCATATTTTTATAAACGCACGCAAGAGATTCTAAATATGGCTTCATGTAGTGTTCGTACCATTGTGTTATGTTCGGCTCCAGCTTGGGATCACCGTGAACGTATGGATTCAATTCTCTATAAATTTTATAGTTCAAAAGGTCGCCAAAAAACTCCTTTTTCCTTGAATCGAATGCTTTCTTTACGCAATTGTTAATTTCATTAAGTGTGTCATTATCTATGTGCCATTTCAAGTATTTGAGCATACTATCTTTCCTAAACCTAACATGAATGCTCCATATCGTGGCTGGGTTTTCACCACAATAATCGCAGAGGGGAAGCTCGCTTTCATTGTTTTTATCTGCGCCTAAATCCAATTTGAAAGTTAATTGCTTCAGATTATTCTTAATTTCTTCTGTCTTTTCACCATTGATTTGTAATAAACTCTTCAAATCCTCTATTAATTCATTTTCGCACTTCTCGCAAGCCTTATACGTATATCGTTCGTCCCCGATAAGCGATCTAAAAAATTCTTCTGGCTTGGTGATCTCTATACCTATTTCTTTAAAAGTCCCTCCCTGCTTTTTCAATGTTTCTAAGAATATATTAGTTAACGCTTTTTGAATAATATCTCTGAAAGAATTTAGTTCTTTCGGTTCAATTTTTTCTTGATTTATGTTCAGTACATCGAAGAAACCTTGAAGGCATGGAAAAGTTGCTTCATTGATTTTGTCTCTCAACATGACCATTTTCTTTTCTTCTCCCAAACCAATTTTACTTATTATCACATCGTCCAAACTGATTTCCTTTAATAGGTGATAATAGGGTGAATCCAACTCTCCAAGGGGATTAAAGTCTTCAATCACAGATGGTTTCCAGATTACGGATGCAAATAAAGAGGTGATAAAAATATCAATACTGGACCTTATAGCAGCTAGGGACTCTCCTATATATCCTTCTCCTGCAAATTTTATGGCTATAGCGGAATATCCTAGAATATCCGCAGAAAAAAGCTGAAATGGTCGATATTTTGTCAAGAGTATTTCGTTCTTCTCAACACGACTAAGAAAGGTCACATAGCTCTCCATAGCTGAATACATATCTCTTATGGCATTTTCTATTTCTAATTCATTGGGAAATGGAATTCTAAAGATTTGATAAAAATTATCTATGTATCCCCCTCTGTCCCTCCATATGACTAGGTTGTTTATTGCTTTGTTAACCATTTGTTTGCGACCTCCTTTATATGTTATAAATTTTGATTATTTATAGTGTTCTTAATTAAACTTCTTTCTAAGAAGTTTATCGCAAAGGAAAGTCCGTATTATAATACCCTTTCTTGCTCGGCTTCTTTAGGAAAGAAGCAAGAAAAACATCCTGATAAATGTAACAAATTTAAGAGATTATCTAAAATCTACGAAAACGTTCTTACTGCATCGTCTACCATATTACTTAGGTAATTCACATAGTACTCAATCATTTCCTTAAGAGTTTTGTTTTCAATTCTCTCAAAATTAACAGGATATCTAGTTATCTTAACATTATCCTCTGGTAAATTGACATATTGTTTCGCAGTAGATCCATCTGGTAATTTTATTTGCCAACCAACCCCAAATCCATCAACGAACGATCCTACCGCATATTTCGGCGGTGTCCCCAAATCTTTCGGAATACTAAGGTGCTTAATTTGCATTATAGTTTTAAATTTTAACATTTCTTCGTGTTCAAATTTGTTTCTCTCTTTTATAAAGAAGTCTATGACCTTATCTGGTAAATTCAATTTACGGGCTTCCTCTTTTGGTTCTCCGAATATCTCAAGTCTGTATTTATGATACCATTTATTATACAGTTCTTTGTTATAATTTTTTAGATTTTCCAGATGATTGATGAGGATTCTTCCCCAAATAAGTACATTAGTATAACTCAAATCTCCAAGACTTTTGTACATGTTTTTTAAGTTATTAACTTCAAATTTGAGTTCATCGAGTTTTTCCTTGAGGCTTTGCATATTATATTTATCAATTCGCTCTATAAATATTTTATTATAATAAGACATGGTCAAAAATTAGTTGATTTTTTCATGATTTATGATGCCTGACCGAAAACATGAAATGTGATGGAATCATCCCTTTATATGAGAATGCGGAAAGCGTCCCATACCGAGTTTAAGAGAGCTTCAACATCACTCAATCTTCCTCACAATAATCTCTCATTTAGCCTCAAAAAAATCCGATATAATACATTTCTGTTGCATTCAACTTATCCTGGTTTCATTTGAAAGTGTAATTCTGAGCTATAGGTTTTCTGGGTTCCAGTTTTGTGATAGTTTCTGGTTAAAGTTCGTGTAAAGAATATGTGTTGCAATCAAGGTTATTATAACTTGAGTTTCGCATGAGAATCATTGTCAAATTTTCATGCGGGGCTAGTATTATATGTGGTTTCCTGTGAATCATGAAAAATTATGTATGTGCACTTTCGTGGATCCTTGGATATGGTATTTTCAGACTCTTAAGAATGGACGACGCTTCCGGGCTATCGGATGAAACATAAAACTTCATGTTTTCTACGGTTACAGGAACAACATCCAGGCAATTCAGA
>JAJZXP010000049.1 GCA_021806345.1 Thermoplasmata archaeon
ATTACCTGATGTAAGGGCAAATGAAGTTGCTTCAATAGAGCCATGATTTTTCAATCATGGAAACCCTTATGTTAGGCTCAATTGCTCGCTGTCCTTTTCGCTTCAATAGAGCCATGATTTTTCAATCATGGAAACTCGAAAGCTCATCAAGTGGCTACCCGTTATCGTTCTGGCTTCAATAGAGCCATGATTTTTCAATCATGGAAACCGTCATAAATAGATTCAACTTTTATAAAGTTTATTTGGTCAGTATAATCCGTTATAATTTACAATGGTCATATTTAATAACTCGAGTGATTGGATAGATCTGAGTTCAGAGCACTCGAAAAATTTAGTTGCATCGCAAAAGTCCTTCAAAATTCAGTTTCTCGAACCATCGAGAGAATATAGATAGTTTTATGATTAGGCAGTCGCTCGAAAATGGCAGTGATATTGACGATCCCAATGAGATCCAAAGATCCCAGTCCTGCCAAAGTGGGTGTTTTTCACTGAAACCGGAACATATCTTATTTGTAATATCCATTACTATATAATTATTGCCCCCCTTGATTCAATCTTTAAGGAACTTCCAAGCATGGTAATCTTTTTCTCAATATTGGAATCAATAGACCCTAAGTCAAATATGTATACATTATCAGTTGAATTATTTATTATGCTGTTAAGTTCTGATATTAAGATAATTTTTTCTTTGTCAGATAGTTCACAGAAAAATACCGAATATTGGATCGGGTCTCCATATCCCCTCATTTTTCTATAAACTCTGTTTAACCTCTTGGGATCAGATATGTCATAAGAAACTACGTATTTTCTTCTCATTCTATCACCTTGTAACAAACTCCGGGTAATTTTCAATCTCACCCATAACATATCTACCTAGCAGCCTTGCTTGGATTTCTAATACCTGTCTGTAACTAATCGAATATTTGAATATTGGATGCGCAATCAGGTCATCCAATCTTCTCTCGTATGCATTTATTAATTTTTTCCTGCCCACAGGATCTAACGAAACTGCACCCCCTCTCTTTATAAAATCATCTTTCCCAATCTCTTTTGTGTTTAGCACAGAAATTGCAACAGAATCACAGATGATTGGTCTGAATTCCTCCATTAAATCCAGTGAAAGGGCAGGTTTTCCGTATTTTGGTTTATGCAAGAAGCCCAGATAAGGATCTAAACCAACAATCAAGGATGTAATTGTCAGATCCTTTGCCAGCAATGCATATAGGTATGAAAGGAGTGCATTCACTTCATCCCTAGGTGGTCTCCTATTCCTTTCTTGAAAGTCAAAGTCTAATTGGCCCTCATCAATTTTGAGTAACTTACTGAAATTCCCAAAATATATTCTTGCAGCCATGCCTTCAAAGCCCATCAATTCATCAACACTTTTTGCATTTGATGCTTTATGAATAATCTCACTTAGATTTTTCAAAGTTTCCTGAGTGACGTCTCTTGCATTTCTGCGTAAGATAGTCCTAGAGTTTTTTATCTTGCCAATTACAAATTTCTTTGCAATTTCCAATGCTCTTTCTGGATTTAGCGCAGTCTTAAATTGTTCAATCCTTAATTGAATATTCTTGCTTGATATCCCAGTAGTAATTCCTGTAAACCACCCTCCGGTGGAAAAGTAGCATATCGGTATGTTTCTGGTGCACAATTCTTTAGTTGCCTGTGTAGAAATCTGTAAGTTACCGAACAAAGAGATGCTCGATATTTCTATTAGCTTACCCATTCCTATTACTTTATTCTCCTTTTTCACCACAAGTTCTTCTCCACTTTTTGAAATAAATGAACCCTGTTCTGAAACATATAAAGGGTAACGGTCTACTCTGG
The DNA here is from genome assembly GCA_021806345.1 of Thermoplasmata archaeon. Next base: position 1,831 of record JAJZXP010000049.1, read on the forward strand.
CCGGAAATAATCTCCTCATTTCCAGGTCATTTCCTTCCTTATTTATCTTTTTAAGAAAAGTTGTTTCATCAGGTAGGCAGATAGACACCAAAGAACATTTAATGCATTTAGGGCTATCTATCAATGGACTAGGCACTGTAGTTTTAAAAGCTACATCCTTTGCGTTATCCACAACTTGCAGTGCCCATGCAATTTCCTTATCATCTATCCTAACCGTTATCTTTTTATTATTTGAAAAATAATAGACCATTCCCTCTTCGCAATTATAACCATTTTCCCTGAGAATCAAAGCCTGCATTGTTATCTGTAACTTGTCACTTTCCCAAATTTTCTCTTCACCATCTTTGGCTTTGCCCTTTTTATATTCAACGGGCATCACTTCCTTTCCAGTTCCAGTGATAAGATCTATTTTTGCTATAACACCAGCTTTTTTGGATGACAGCGTGATCGAGGTTGCGTGAATGTCTTCATTTTCTCTCTCTGCATCCTCAGGGGTTGGTAATTCTCCTTTAGCTTTATCAACCGTCCGGTGCCTCACCTTACCTTCGACAGTATCAGCTGAGTCTACGAAATATCCGTTTCCAAATTCAAGATAAAAAAGCCTTGGACAATATACGAATTCATTCAGCATACGCAGGGGAATGTATTCTTCTGAAACATCTCCTTTATTGTTCTCCATTTTTGTCCCCTTCTTCAGTCGGATAAAAAATCCCCAGTCCAAAATGGGCACCGTATCCCACAGAGAATGGTCCGTAAACATCTTCCTTAAAAGTGACTTCAAAACCATATCCAATATTTATCGGATCGTTTTTTCTGTTTCGCTTAAAATCCAACCAGTAATAAGTCCTGCCATTTTTAATCATTTTTTTAAGTGGTTTAATTAAATCTGGCTCCGGAAGACCCTGGTCTTTGATCTCCAGCATCAACTCCCTTTTCAACCAGTTGTTAAAATCACCTCGACCCTTACGATAATGTCTTGTCAGAATAACGGGAGTTACACTCATAAATCGCTTTGAACTTGAAATGACGCTCACATTTTGTTCCTGTCCCCATTCAACCGGTATCAAATCAATGTCTGGTCTACCATTTGATTGCCACACGGATCTAAGTCTATCTAAAGCAATTAACTCTTTTGCGTCAAAAGGTAAGCGTCCTCTTATAAGGATATGGCTTATTCTACCAGTTCCGTTCAGGTCCAAGGGCATTATAAAGATGTGTTTATGCCCCCTTGACATAGAACCGTCTTGTTCTAACCCGCTTAAATTGGTAGACCTCGTATTTTGAAACATTTTTCCGTAAATGCCATTTAACTTTTTATGAATTCTCTCTCCAACCTGAAGTGATTCACTTATCATTGGTGGAACCTTGGTATCAACGGAATATAGTATTATATTTATTTTCTTTATGCTATAATTAATAGGAAGTTCAGCTTCTGTTTTGTTTCTTCCCCTTTTCATTATGTAGTTTTCATATTTCATAGCGTATGGATTGCTTAGACCGTTTGATTGTATATAAGAAGTTGTTATTCCTAAAGATTCGAACCAAGGTTTTTTTGAATTGAACCCGTAATCTTTCTTTGAAACTGGTATTGCTACCTTTACTACTTCGTCATATGGAGAATTTTCCGCTGTTCTTACCAAAGGTATCACGTTTGGACTCTGATCACAACCATCCATCAGTTCCATGCTAACCCATGATTGACTTCTCCCAAGATAATTAATTATGGAGACTACTTCTTTCAAACGAAAAAACTCATCCTCATTCAAAGACTCATTTTCCCATATGACATATACGGGATCATTCGGAAGGACGCTAATAAACCCATCATATATCAGGTCTTTATCGGTTGGGTCTTTTGTATTTCTGCTCATGTACGATTTCAAAACTCCCTCTTTATAGGGAGGTATTCTAAACGATGGTGCTTCATTACTGAGCTTTTCTGCTATATTCTCTAGTAGGATTAGGCTCCATCCACTTCTTTTACGAAACCATGAATCCATAACTGTTCGAATGATCCTGTATGGGGATGGTGGGAATTCTGGTACCCCTTCATTTACATTCCTGCCCCAAGGTGTTGAGTGATATCTACCTGTCAAAAAGTTGATCTTTAAGACTATCATATTTTCACTGTTATTATTCCGAATTTTCTAAATCAGGGTCTGGAGTATCTGGCTCATTATTATCTTTGTTTTCGTCTTCTTTCCATTTAGCGCTCACGCTAACCTCAGTTACTGGATCTGGATTGAAACTATCTTTACATTGTATGATTGAATTTCTGATAGATACCAAAATAGATTGTTCATCGGGCAAGGTGAATGTATCGCCATTTTCATTTAAGCATGATACTTCTCCTACAACTTTGAAGTCACATGCCGTTCTAAGTCTTAGAGAACTATTTAAAAATTTTCTGATCTTGTATATACACAGACCTAAAATGAATTCATTCTCCTCATCTTTTAATTCATAACTCTTTAACAATGATGTATCAATATTAAAATACGCTGCAATCCTTTTTGCTGTATATTCAGTCCTGTGATAAGGAACATTTCCATATACATTGCCCTTAATCTGTTCCGTCCTTAGATTGCCGGTGGGGTCTATTGGATTAATTTTTACCCCCCCTGTAGAAACCTCTTTAACATCCTGAGCCTCTATGAAGGAACTGAGAATTCTGGGGATTTTCAATCTTCCATCCTCTAAGTTTGCCATAAATAATCCGTGTATTAGTGAATTCACATCAAATTTGAAAACGGATTTTGCGACTTTTTTCCAGTTTATAGGTTGCCCCTTACTATAGGAGGCCTCCTTCTTTAAATTTTCTTTGAATGTTTTATCTGAAATTATGTAGGGCGAATTGATTCTGTGCGCCTCTATTAAAGAAGAAGTGAATTTACTTTCTTCTTTATCTTTAACTTTAAGTTCTGAAACAACATAAGATATGCCTTTTAAATCATCAATTACGTTGTACCCGTCAGAGTTTACTATTGTCAGTTCCAATCTATTTCCCATTGACTGGGCACTTTCTACCAGTACCATCTTAACTCCATCATGTCTCTGGTATTCAGCGGCACCTATGTCCGGGAAACCAGTAGGTTGAAATCTGTCCCCTTGAGTAGGTTTTAACTCCACTTCTATCAGTAACCTTGCAGAATTTAATGCCCTCTTAAAATCAAATTCCTCACTCATTTTTGTTCACTTCCTTTCTTATAACCATACTTTTGATACTATAAATATCTTTTTCCCTTAGGGGAATCAGTAAGGCTGCAATCCAACGTTTATCGAGTTGCTGACGAATGTCTACTTGATGGGCTATCATATTTAACTTCATAAATTGAGCTGAAGCTATTTCATATGCCTCTTTCGCCTTTCCGGATAGCATTAAATCTATCGCCTTTTTATTTGCTTTTATTGGTTTTTTCTCATTTTTTAAAAGTAGTTCTGGCGATAGATACAATTTAACCAATGCCCAAACCCTATCGAGAAGATACCATTGCGATGAGGTATCTTGTCCATTACTCTCTTTAATTGTGAGCAAATCGTTTAAAGATATGTTTTTGTGGTTTATGAGGGAAAAACCAAAAACCAATTCCTCGATTTTTTTGTCATCAACATCGCCATTAATGAACTTCGTGACGTCTCCTAATGACATACCTATCCTGGACATGAGAGGATATTTGATTTCCTTTTCAGACTCCAAGTCATAAAATCTCTTAATCAATGTGTTTATCATTTTTTCCGGCAGATCTAATCCAGTCCAGGCGATCTTTGTGGAATCATCCCCAAACCTACTAGGGTCTGAATTTTTGGTTCCTTCTAAATTTGTTCTTATGGGATCGATTTTTCCGGAGCTTTCAATTAGGGATAGGGACAGCGCTATACGAAATTCTGAACTATTGTCATAAGTCTTTTCAAGCCATTGAGGATTTAAACCAAAGAGTGGTCTTATTTCTATACCATTTCCTTTTGAATATTTACCCCTTATTTTAGAAATTGCCATTTCGGCCTTTCCAAGCGTTCTTAATAATCTTATGGCATATTTGTCATTTCCTTCGATTAGTAGGTCATAGGTACTTTCATACATCTCCCTCCTTAGCGACTCGTAGTATTTCGGAATATCGTCACCTTTTCCTTTAATTAGGTTCAGATTTTGCTCAAATATTGAAAATATCCTATCCACGTCACCGATTAAGCTTACATATCTGTTATACCTGACCCTATAATATCCTGAGGGAAGAGAGATATATGATTGCCCACGCCTAATCAGAAAGCAATATCGAACAAATGCTTCAATACCTCTATCGACGCCTAGAGAATTTATCGCCTCCACGAAATCTAAACCTTTCTTTACTATTCTCCCCTTTATAGCCACTCTGCCTTCTCTAAATAACATTTTTATTTCGTCTATGAATGCGTAATTACTCCAAATGGGTGTCCATAGTTCTACCGAATTCTCAGTATCCTTGATGTTGGCGGAACCATATCCATATGGGGAATATGAAACAGTGAATGGACTCGTTATTTTAGAAGCAGTAATTGAATTTCTCCTCCCGATTGAATTGCTCCAAATCAAAATACCTTCCACCATTAAAACAATGTCCCAAGGATTGACTTTTATATCTTTTGTTTCAATTTCATTACCCTGGTTGGATCCTCCTGCCTTTCCTGGATCAAATTTCCCGATCGGCGACTTTGTTAATTTATCTGTTAAATACCCAAATAGTGAATTTTCTAATAGTTTCTTATTATCATCTTTGTTTTCTATAAGAACATTTACGATAGAGGTGATAAATAAGCTTGAATAATCAAGTCGCCCCTCATTGCCACCAGAACCAAGTAGTTTCGGAAAAACAGTTTCTCCCTCCGAATTAACAAGTATTGTTGAGTCGATCCACTCAATATATTTATCCCCAAGGTTGTCTCTTAGTTTTGTTACAATGTCGCTTTTATATTTTTGTCTTAAATGTTGGAGTAATCCATTTCTCCACTTTAAAAGTGACTTTAACTCGTCCTTTAATTGCGTGGAATACTGGTCACTTAATGACTCTATGGTTTGCGAACTAGGCGATCCAATATTGTAACCATTTTTGTTTATTTTCTCTTCGATTTTATTTAATTTGGGTATGTCCTTAGGCTTATATTCTTTTAAGTAAATTCGCATTCTTTCTAAAGTAAAACGTTCTTTAAAAATTATGGAAAAATCTCTTTCCAAAACGGTGCAAATATCCTTGTAAGTTGATTTATACTCATTGAATCTGCTGTCATTTGAGCTTTCTATTTTTTCCAATTTATCTTTCGTTTCCTCGTCATTTGGATAAAATCCACTTCCCCCATTCCAAGGGGACATTATAGGGGACGGACTGTATTCCTCCGAAAAGAATTTAATTAAATCTTTTTCGTCTAGTTTTGTCTCCAATATAAAAACGCCATCTCGCCACTTGCTTTTTGCCGACTTATCTTTTTGTTCAGTTAATACTTTGAAAATGCCAAGAGCTTTGAGATATGAACTAAGAGGAGTTGTTTCACAACCTTTCATTATGTGTTCCATTACAAACCACCGCTTGCCCTTTGATCTGAGGCTCTTAGAATCGATTCCAGAAACGCAAGTCTAAAGACTCCAACATTCTGGTCGTTTATAACATCCCAAATTCTTTTTATCCAGCTATTTCCAGATTTTGTCTCTCCCAACTCAACAATATCGAGATTAAGTGTTATATCACAGATCTCTTTTCCAGGCAAGTTTACTTTCTTTATATAGTCTCCATCCCACACACCTTTTGCAAATCTTTTTTCACTGTCCGGGGGAATATTTTCTCCTGCTATGGATCTTATGGAAGTTCTAATTTTACCATGATGTGAAAGAACCAGATAAACGACAATATTATCCAATCCCTGATCTAGTGATATTAGTGCTGATGCAAACTCATGTCGGAAATATTTTCTCGAATTTGCTGATTGATTGTTCCAGTTAGCTTCTGGCGCTTTGGCGATTTGATCATACTCATACCCTTGCGGAATTCCAGCCTTATTTATTTTAGATTGAAAGGCCTGATGAACTTTCCCAACATCGTGCCATAAGGCAGCTGTTATCAAGTGCATTTCTAACTCCTGTGAGCTATTTGGAAAACCTATTGACTTAGATATTACAACAGCCTTCTCCATAACATCTTTTGAATGCTCACTGATTGTCTTCCAGTAAGACTGGGATGACGGGTCATCTGGAAAGGTGCAACTGTCTCGAGGCACACTTATATAAGCACTCTGGTTTAGAACTTCAACTTCCATCTTATCACCAATATCCCATCCAATTTTTTTTGAATAATGCCCCTTTTTGGAATCAATCATTATTATCTGACCGTGGACTATTCGTTCTCCTATAGTAATTTTTTTCCATCCACCATTAATCCAGTCCCACTTATACAAAAGTTCCTTAGAATTCAATTCTTGTAATTTTCTTAAATCCTTTATTGGCGCCGGGCACAACTCATCTCTTCTTGGCATCTCTTCACTTTGTAGGGTATCAGCTTGTAGATCTCGCCAAAAAACATAAACGTGGTTATCATTGTTGTTTCTGACGTATTTTGATATATCTATGTCATAATCACTTAGGTCAGGAGATGTTTCAAATAGTTCTAGTATGTCTTTTTTCCTGATCGCTCCGTCCATTTTTATGTTGTAATTTATGCCATTGAATAGATTTTGCAAGGGTTTTTCCTCAATTCTGGAAAGAAATTCAGATGCATGCTCTATATCCTCTAATCCATAGGGTTCCGGATAATATTTCCCTTTTTCATCATTTAAACCAATATAAAATATATCAGCGCTCTCATATTCTCCTTCCCTGTTACATCTCCCGAATCTTTGTATTAATGACTGGATTGGAGCTGTTTCTGTGTAAAGTGTTTTGCAGGAAATATCAATACCTGCTTCAACGACCTGGGTAGTTACTAAGATATATCCATCATCATTCAGTTTTCCCAGAAGTCTATTAAGAATATTCTGTCTGTCCGGAGGCCTATATTGAGAATGTAAAAGTAATAATATGTCTTTTTCTTTATATTCAGTGCGTTTATTTACCAGTTTTTGTATCTCTTGAAATAGTTTTTTGGCTCTCTCTACTGTGTTTAATATTACTATCGTATTTGTCTTTGGTGAATGTTTTTTGATTATTTCCTCAGCAAGACTGCTAGGGTTCAAAGCATTATATTCAGATTTCGAAACTATCTTGTTTGCATTAATTCTCTTGCTTAGTGCATCGTTTTTAAGATCATTATCACACAGTCTCAATATTTTGATTTTTGAGATATCTGTTTTTCCATCTATGCTCTTAAACCAGTTTCTATCAATGGTCGCACTCATCCAGATTGATTCAGTTTTTTTGATAACCCCGAATGTATCCCTAAACGAATCGAGCTGCACACTGGTCTTTAAACCAACTCCCATCAGCTGAATTTCATCAAACACCCACAAAGAATCATTATTTAAAAGACCAAATTGCATCGGCCATCTGTATCTGCTGATTCCATATCCCCTGTTTAACGCCCTTGACAATAGCATATCTTGTGTTCCAATTATGATAAGATCATTTTCCGGGTAAATATCCCATGGAGTTACTTCTTCACCCCCCATCAATGTCACTACTGATATTTTTTCGCTTTTGCTAAAATCTGGTATATACTTTCTTACTTTCTCTTTGTCATTTGGGTCGAACTGAACTTCACCTGAGATCAGGTTAAGGTTATAAAGCCATTTAATAGCATTATCGCGAGTTTGTTCCACTATTACTCTCATCGGCAAACAATACACAAGTCTTCTGGGAACTTTCTCTTTGTTGTTTCTTTCCTGGTAAAGCCTTTTCCAGATCCATCCCAATATTATGTTAGCGGTTTTTCCAGTTCCCGTTGGAATATCAATATAGTGGTATAATTCATCGCAGGTGGCAAATTCAATTTGATAAGGATATGGATTTTTCCCAGTTGCTTTCTTGAATAGACCTTCATAACTTTCTTGAATAATTTTAGAATCCATACCACTAAGCCTATTCACTTAATCGTATATGTAATTTGGGTTTAAGGAAACTCATCAAAGACATTCGTGTATTCTCCGATATCTGCGGATTCTGAGATAGAATATTGTGTAATGGAAAAAGTTCCAAGTTGTAAAATACAAACAATATGGCCATTAACCATCCATACTAGGGTATTGATTCCCGTAGGCAATGCTTAAACTTGGTTAACCGAGTTAGTGAAATTTTAAAACTTAGTTCTATACGAAAGGTTAAGCCAATGCAAATTAATAACATTCGTAAATGAAATTCAACTAAACCTGCTAGTTCGTAAATATCATTGCACTTTTATTGTGATCAATTGCATTACTTAGTATTGCGGATTTGGGTCTGTTGGCAAAGGATGCTTTATTTCACTAAGCACCGGAAAGTGAGCATAGGGTCAGCTATGCATAATATCGTTTATATACGGTTTGCAGATGCATTATAATGAAAATTGAAAATTATTATCACACTTCCAGTAAAACATTTATTATAGAGCAAAAAGGAAAAGCCCCAAGCCAGTTAGATAATTTTTTTGATTCTCTCGATATTTCAGATTTAATGGCCAATTTTGTCAAAAACACTTCAGAGATAGATAAACATTTTAATATTGATTCGGATCAAACGACAGTCTTTCGATCCCTGAAAATAGGCAAACAACAAATAAAACTGCTGAAGGAAATATTCTCGGAAGTTAAATCAGATAAGGACAGCAGTGAAGTGCACGATCAGATTAGAAATTCCACTGAACTTCATGGCCGTTACTTCTTGTTGAAAAGGAAGGGAGAAACAGTTTATAACCATTCAATAGAAAGTTTCATTGCTATGAACCTATTAATGTACTCGCTAAGGGCATACAAATTTGAAAAACACATGAAACTTACAAAATATTTATTCCCACTGATTCAGGGAAAAATTTCAGGAAGTAGTCAGCCAGATAAGCTAAACGATATGGCCGATGCTCCTTTCGCTGCCATGCCTATCCTCACGCTGCACACAGAAAGACGAGATAATGTAGCTCCGGAAAGCGAGAATTTCGCCACATTATCTTTTTTTACCTTTATCGAGCAAAATAATTTACCGCCAGAATTTGTTGAAAATTTCACAGATACTTATGAGGGTGACATTTTCCGATTAAACAGGATTCAAGTATATTCAAATACTCAAGACTCTTGGTTGGGTATTAAACAAGGGGAGAAAATCACTGTAAAAACTCTATTTGATATTTTATCTGATTATTGTGAAACTAAATTAAAACTCTTTATCAGATATACTGAGACTTCTGGATATCGAAAACAATTGAGTGTTAACGAGTATTCATCCCTGAGTGGACGAATCTTAACTGACGATGAAAATGTACTTCCAATTCCTGATTTCAGATTTTTTAGAAGCAACCTTGAATCCGATTATGTTAAACTTTTACAATATGCGCAGGGACTTCTGAAAGTAATGAGATACAAAAGACCGGATAAAGAATTTGAATTGCGAGAATCAATAGAATCATTGGGAAGGATTATAACCAGGAGGGAAGACGATTCCATTACGTTTTTTTCAAAAAAATCAAACAGAATAGTATCATTTGCATCATTCAATGATAATTATCCTTTCAGGTCTTATTTTAGATTCGCAATACTAAATATGTTGCGAGCTGAGACACTGGGGTTGCATAGAATTACGCTATTAAATCTCAATAATAGGCTAGCAGAGATGGACTTCACTCCACCCAAGAAAGCACATATAAAATCCACAATAAGCAAAATTGGGTCGCTTTTAAATCTAGATTCAAATGATGATTTTGTAAGTGAAGAGATTCCGGCTTTGCAAGAACTGAGTGGCATAAACACTCTATCTGACAGATTATTGGTCCAGTCAAACCTTCTTCTTTCATTGAGATTTTATGAAAATGAGGAAAGGATAATGAAATACCAACTATTCATGTCGGTGTTGCTTTCAGTATTAACAACTCTGTTGTTGCTTCTCACAGTTTATAAAGTACTTTAGGCACTTTACTTAGACCCTCTCGCAAGGAAATTTTTCTTGATATTGACGGGCAATCAATTAGTGGTAAATCAGTTCTTCTTAATCTTGCTTCTTCACTTTGGCAACCAATTATTGGAGGAGAAACTTTAATGTGAGTGATAAGCAAAGAAATGAATTCATTCGATTCTAAAAAAGTAAATGTAACAATATTTCATGTTATCTCTGGCGTTCCGGAAACGCCTTAAGGAAATAAGGGATCTTTCGCCTGGATGAAAATGATAGGTTTAATAATCATAGTGCAGTCTTCCTCCAGATGAGAAAGAGTGTTTATGGCATTGTCACCGTGGGAATTATCTCGGCTGTAATACTGATTATCAACATCCTGGCCTTTCAATACAGAATGGCAACCGAATATCTCTACGTCCTCGACATGGTTTATGTCATTGGAAACAGTGCCCACCTGGTGGCACTATCAATATCATCCAATGGTCTGGATATTACCTCAAGCGAAGTAAAACAATAAATTTTGCATTGTTGCAGGGCATTTTCAAGTGTGGTGGCGGCAAACTGTTTTTGTCCAAAAGATCGAATCTGAATGCATTCTTAAAAATACAAATTTGATGATTTAACCTGAAAAGCCCATAAAAGACTGGGTTTAGAATTGTATGCAACCCTATAGACAGGATAAAAATGCATCTTCGTCTCCATCCGGAAAAACAATAGAAAAAATAGAGTAAATATACAAACTGTTGTTAAGTAAACTATGTCGGGTAAATTCAAACTTACAACCCGATCAGCCATCCATGGAATATAATGCAATGGACAATGCAAAACTAAGCAGTGTCCATAAGAAAATAACGTTGCTTTCCATAGGTGGGACATTTCTGGATGGATTTGACATATCAATAATTTCGGTAGCCCTTATTGTTATGTCAAAGTCACAGTTCGGGACAAATACCGCACTTGGAAGTGGCTTGATTGGCGCTTCAACCGTAATCGGAATGCTCATTGGGGCAATTCTCTTCGGTTATGTAACAGATCTGTATGGAAGAAAAACGATGTACATGTACGACATGGTGCTGTTCATCATAATGACAATACTGGAGGCTTTTTCATTTAATTTTGCATCCCTATTCGCATTCAGGTTTTTGCTCGGGCTGGGTCTCGGGGCAGACTATGCAATCGGCGCAACAATAATAAGTGAATTCAGTCCTGTAAAATACAGGGGAAAACTGCTTGCAACCAATGACCTATCATGGTATGTCGGAGCAATAACTGCAGCACTCACCGGATTTCTGCTGCTGCCGCTTGGAAGCGATTCGTGGAGATACATGTTCATTGTCGGTGTAATCCCGGCAGTGATTATCCTGATATTGAGAAAGGATGTCCCGGAATCGGTCAGATGGCTCGCCAACAAGGGAAAGGACGAACAGGCTGCGAGCATAGAACTTGAACTGACAGGCAGGCAGGATGACCTGAAGAAGGTAAGAAGGGACAACAAGAATCCAATAAGGGATCTCCTGAGCCCGAAATACTTCAGAAGCCTGCTGTTCATTGGCATTTTCTGGTTTGTATTTGATGCAGCATTCTATGGCATATCGATCTTCAGCCCAACAATTCTTGAGTTCCTTGGATTCACCAAGCAGTTCGCAGTCCTCGGATCAGCAGCATTTGACGCACTTGCAATCATTGGTGTGTTGCTTGCCATAATGTTGATAGACAGGATAGGCAGGAAGGCGATCACAATCATAGGATTCACCGGGATGGTAATCAGCCTGGGTATACTGGGAGTCATTACGCATTTCTACTCAACCAAGGCAGAATTCCTAATCGTCGCAGTGCCAATCTTCATCTTCTTCCTGATATTCTATATAACGGAGGCAATAGGACCCGGAACAACGGACTTCGTATATCCTGTGGAATTATTCCCAACAGAAGACAGGGCAACGGCACAGGGTTTCGGAACATCTGTTAGCAGGATAGGTGCAATCCTTGGAATAACGGCATTCCCAATCATCGTTGCAGATGTGGGTTTCAGCACAAGTCTGTTCTTCTTCGCAGGCCTGTCTATCATCGGGTTGCTCACAACCATATTCCTAGGCATTGAGACAAAGGGAAAGTCCCTGGAAGAGATCAATATGATTGAAGAGCAGGAACCCCTTGAGGACAAGGAACCCGTTTCCAGGCCGATCGAATCTGAGGAAGCCTGAAATTTTAAAGCACCAATTTATTTTTTTTTTCGAGAATTCAATCTGGATAATCTCTCCCATCAGTAATTTTATGGGAATAAAAAAATTTTAAAATTTATTCTTAAAGTTCAATATCAGAAATTGGCAGTCGTACATTTTCCTTATGGCTTGCGCCTACGAGATTATACGTCTCATTGGTCAGGTGTACAGGTACCATCAGCCTAGCCTTACTTTCATTGAACACTTTCATGGCAGAAGAGTAAGTGGAATGCTTCCAGAATGCTGCTATTTCTGCATATTTGTCTGCATAGGTCATCTCATGGAACAGCACATCTGCATTTTCAGCAGCTTTAATGGCGTTTTCCGTGAATGCAGTATCTCCGCTGTATGTTACCACCTTTCCGTCACGCTCAATCCTGTATATGTTGTCGTCAATGATGTGGTTGCCCTTGAACACCTCTATCCCATCCACATTGCCTCTCTCCACATACTCCGGTTCCATGTGGTGACTTTCCCTTTTCGGGGCGCTTTCCCTGAAAACAGAACTCATCCTGAACCTTTCGTTGAATGGGGTGTTGTATAATTGGAGAATTTTCTCTGTTGTTGACTTAATGCCGTTGGGACCAATGACTGTCAGCGGCTCCTCCGACCTGTTTGACGCCCTGTACCAGAGAAATTCTGCAAGCCCGCCGAAATGATCAAGGTGCATATGGCTGATAAGTACTTTCTCAACGGAACACGGGTCAATGTGGTTTTCCAGCAATGACTCCAGTGTGTGCGGACCAAAGTCCAAAACTATCTTCTTATCAATAAGCATTGAGACGTTCCTCTTTCCCATCTCAAGATGGGATGACCAGTTCCCTAGGAATTTTATCTGTATGTTTTCACCTCTTTTTGTTGGCTTTAAGCCAAGAAAACGTTATATTGCAGGAATCTTAACGGTATCCCCAATATTCTATAGGGAAATATACAAATTTCCTTTAATACCAGGCTACTCCTTTTCCCTTCTCTTGAAACCAGGAATATCCTTCGGTTCCCAGCTGCCGTCCCTCAGTCGCCTGTATCCAGTCCCATAATGGGACATTGCATCCTCATAGCTTTGGACTGTATGTGAAGGTATGGTAAAACTCCATCCCTGGCCGAAAAGGTCCAGTTCTTCATGATCCGGATAGGAGACCAGGTCCTTTGAGGTCATTTCATCCTCCGGCCAGATTTCAATATCAAGAACCCTCATGTCTTGCCCCTCATCTGCAAGGAATTGAGTGGATATGTCAGGACCCAGTGGTTTTGCCACAAGATCCCCCTCAGCAACCGGAACCTTGTGATCTGCGATCCTTACAGAACCTCCGCCCGACAGGATCAAATATAGCTCTTCTCTCGCGGTATGGCTGTGGAATCTTGCGTAGGTTCCGCCGCTTTTTATAGTATACGCCCTCACATAGGATTTTCCGGCTCCAAGCAGTGGAGAGTAATGGGTATCTGTCCCATTGTATGAGTTGGTGGATGTAAGTTTCACAAGTGCAGGTCCGGCATTCCCAATGTTCTTAACATTAACAATTGGTGGCGTCCAGAGATTTTCACCCGTATTCACCAGATCAACATTCTTGCCCCCGCAGGAAATCAGGTACACGCTGTTTGTCCAGAGGGAGCATGTTCGTATGAGGAATTCTCTCCCCTCATCACTCAGTCTCGGCGCAATCACAGTTACTGTCACATCCCTGGACTTGCCGAGGAACCCAAGCTTTTTTGATAGCTCCGACCAGAGCCAGTGCCTGAATTGTCCTATATCTCCCTCTTCAATTTTGGGGATGCTCCCTGTACTGGTTTTAAGGAAGAGCTGCCATGCAAGATCCGATCTTATGGCATCTTCCAGATTCATATCCTTCGGCGGTTCTTCTATTATTATTACTGTCATACTTAGTCATATGCCGGTATTATTTAAGCATCCTGAATACAGATAGGAGGGTTATCTAATCATTTCACAATTGCATTTTATTCCATTTAATTTTACGAAGTTTATCGTATCACATTCGGGTGAAGTGTGTGCCATCCCGTAACAGATTGTATTCCCGAAGCAAAATCCACTGCAGCCAAATCGTGGGAATTTCTTGAGATTATCTGCATACCCACAGGCAAGCCCCTGGAAAATCCAATGGGGATCGTTAATGCAGGATTGCCTGAATAATTTATGGGGGCAAGGAATTGATCAAAGCGGGGCAAGTTTCCTGAGTCGCTGCTTATTTCTTTTACCGTGGGGGCTGTGT
>JAJZXP010000443.1 GCA_021806345.1 Thermoplasmata archaeon
GGATACGGCTTAAGGAAATTGTTTAAAACATGCCATTTGGTTCCAAAGTCTTCAGTGAGCAGTTCTAATTTGGAATTTCCAGATAATGACTTTGAGAACGTATTAAGCATATTTTTAGAGGCCCTAACTCCATTGAGAACAGCCATTGCACTTACAACGCCCTCTGCGGCGGATCGCCCAACCTGAAAACTTTTAGTTTCGGTTCCGCGGTTTGAAAGAAATCCAGTTGCAACACTCAATCCCTCAAGCATGGATTGAGACAACTGTTCCTGTGTCCCCTTCATCATTATTGCTGATGCTATAGCAGAAGCAGAAGTTCCGTACAGTGAGGTGTTATGCCAATCCGAATACCTTTCGTCCAGGCCAACACTGAGAGCCAACCTAAGGGAAACCTCCATTCCAATCGCTGAAGAATAAATTGCAGTCTCTCCACTGTCACAATTAGAAATACCTATTAAAATGGAGCTCGGTATGACTGGAGCACTCGGATGAACAATCGTCTCCAGATGAGTATCGTCAAAATCAAGATAATGGGATAATGCTGAGTTTGCCCACACTGATCCTATCAATCCCGCTTTCTTTCCTGAACCAAAAATAGGTAGGTCTCCCTGTTGTATCTTGACTGAAGTGTTGATTAAACTGGAAGTTTGGGAATATCTGTTAGCGCCTATAGTCACGGCAATAAAATTCAGGACTGCGAGCCTTGTTCTTTCTTTTACAGGTTGCGGCAAGCTTTTATAATTATTTTTAAAGGTAAACTCTGCGATTAAATCAGTTTCCATAATCAAGAATTAGAGCTAAATATTTAATCATTAGCCTTGAAATAATCAATTTTATAGATTGATATTTTTTGACGTAAAACGATTGGCCATAACATAAAATACAGAATTTTCTTATGAAATTCGAGATCATCACATCAAAAATAACTGTGAAGAAATTATAATATAAAGTTCACAATTACTCACTTCATGCAAGTTATGCTTATGGAAGGAGACGGGATTGGACCTGAAATTATGAAAAGTGCAGAAAAAATATTGGCAACTTTAAACGAAAACTTCAATTTAAAGATTGAGCCAGTAAGATTCAATATTGGGGCAAAGACTGTAGAAAGTGGAGAATGGGATCTTGATAAAATAACGAACGAGTTTGCAAAATTTAAGGCAATTCTTAAGGCACCAATGGGTCACCCAGCACTTGTTGGAAAATATGGCACAGAAAAGGCACTGGATATCATTCTTGGATTAAGATTTAATTTTGACCTATACGCAAACGTAAGACCGGTAAAATTGTTGCCAGGCATATCGTCAGTGCTCAAAGGATATGATAACGGTAAGACCATAGATTACACCCTGATAAGAGAAAACAGTGAAGGCTTATATTCAAGTCATTTCGGAGGGTTAGTCCTGAGGGACGAAATAGCTTTGGATAACCAAGTTATTTCAAGGAAAGGAA
The DNA here is from genome assembly GCA_021806345.1 of Thermoplasmata archaeon. Next base: position 1,453 of record JAJZXP010000443.1, read on the forward strand.
CGGAGAGAATTTCGAAAGTTGCATTCAAAATGGCAGAGCAAAGTAACGGATCCCCAAAGGACAAAAAGAAGCGCGTGACCTGCGTGGACAAGAGTAATGTTTTGAAATCCTTTGCGTTCTTCAGGAAAATCTTCAACGAAACTGCTAAAAATAACCCTGGTATAGAAACTCAATACATGTATGGAGACGCAATGGCACAATACATGCTTTTCCACCCGGATTTACTAAATGTTATTGTTACTGAAAACATGTTTGGAGATATTCTTTCAGATCTTGGTGCTGCTACGGTTGGTGGATTAGGATTAGCTTACAGTGCAAACCTTTCTGAGGAAAGGGGGATGTTTGAGCCTGTTCATGGTAGTGCGGTAGATATAGCGGGTAAAGGCATAGCAAATCCCACGGCAATGATCCTTTCTGCAGTTATGATGATTGAATGGCTGGGATATGGTAATTATGGAACCTTATTGGAAAATTCTCTATTCTCGGTAATTAAGAAGGGAATCAAAACACCGGACATCGGTGGAACCTCAGGAACCGAAATGTTTACTGACGCTATCATAGAGTCTTTGCTATCAAAGTGAAAACTATAACTTTGCAATTAATAATAGAAAAAATTAGATTCAAACTTTCTTAAGTCAGTTAAAACCGGTCAAAATTTATTCTTCAATGATTATGCTCCAGTCGGGATTTGAACCCGAGTCGAGAGATTGAGAGCCTCTTATGCTTGGCCTGGCTACACTACTGGAGCAACCTAGGGTCATTAAACATTAGAATTTATTACTTTTGATTGTAACTTCAAGTCCCAGTTAATTGCGAATGTACGCTCTTTATGAAAGTGAGGAATAAAAATTAAATGACGACATAACGTTTATTATAAGCTTTATATGTTGGCAAATAATTTTATAGGGACCTCAGCATGTTGCCTATAATGGCAAACATTTCCTGCGGGTTTGAAGGAATCAGTAATTCAAGGACAGAGTCGAAAGGGAATAATATGGAAAGTCTGCTGATTTTTTTGATTATATTGTTTGGAATGATCCTATTTATTTTCAGAAGTAGTTAGTTTTGCTTCCAAGCTTTTTCTGAAATTTCTAACGAAAATTTCTATCTGGCCTGCCTCCTCCTCGCTCACAAAAGCCAGCAATTCTTTCAGAAAATCATCGTGAATCTTCTTCATTTCCTCAAGAATGCTCCCACCTTTCTTGGTAATTTCAACATAGATTACTCTTCTGTCCTTGTTAGATCTTATTCTCTTGACATGTTCCTTATCTTCCAGTTTATCCACTAAGCCTGTGATCCACGCTTGGGTAACAAAATTCATTTCTGCAAGGGTAGCCATAGTCTTCTGGCCTTCTTCACTCAGCACTCTTAAAATTCGATATTCCAGCACATTGGATCCA
>JAJZXP010000206.1 GCA_021806345.1 Thermoplasmata archaeon
TACGGGTACAGGCCAGGCAGATTGGCTAGGGAAACGTCTAGGGAAATCTACAAGTATATGAATATCGGATAAGTGAAAATATACGCCCTAACATAAAAGGTTTCATCAATCACGTCAATAATTGTTGAACAACAGTTTTTTAATATAAATACAAGTTGGAAATAACGTTAATTAACTATCTACTTCAATGCATCTGGTTTAATTTACTGGATGCTTTTTTAAGGTACTTATTAATTTTTTCTCCAAAAGAAGTATGGGCAACTTTTATCCCGAAAAGATATAGAAACATTACTGGAATCATATGAAAGTAAGGCATTCTGGAGTCTTCATTGTTTATGTAATCAATTCCCACTTCCTCTATTTTATACCCCATCTTCTCAATGTTATAAAGTAGACCTATGTCGAAAAGCCTATTAGTTATAGTAATTTTTGGCAGAACTTCCTGAATCAGGTCTCTTTTGAAACATTTAAGGCCACATTGAACGTCTTTGTACTTAAGACCAAGGATTAAAAAAATCAAATAATGCCAGGTTCTCCCTGCGAATATCTTAAACAAACTTTCTCTTTTTACTAAATTGGCGTTCCTAGTATATCTCGACCCTATTATGCATGGACTATCATTACTAACCATTTTGCAAAGCCGTATTACCTCGTACCATGGAGCCGCATTATCTGCATCAGCGAAGGCTACAATATCGAATCTGGCTTTCTTCAAGCCTTCAAGAATTGCTCCCCCTCTTCCTAGCTTAGAATTGTAAGAGTGTACAATAACTTTTTCTCCATAAGATTGGGCTACTTCCTCCGTTCTGTCATTTCCATCAAAAATAACTATTATCTCACGAACTAAATCATTCTTTGTTAATCCTTCTAGTATTGGTCCTATCCTGTCTTCTTCGTTATAGGCTGGTATTATTATTGAAAAACCAAGGGATTCCTTATAACTTAAAAAATAATTCTTAACAGATGAAACGGCATTTTCTGGATTCATTGTTCGCACTGAAGTTAATATGTTATCATTTAAAAGAATTTTTGATTGAGTAATATAGGGTGTCTTGAGTTTCATGAATAGTCAGACATATGTCGAACATTATTAACAAAATGATAATATTGGGATATGCCCGAACAGCATATCCCGCTGATCATGGAATTGATAGAGAATATAGTTTCGCCCGATCATAGGAGGAGGAAGTATTCAGATCGGCAGATCCTTAAGATCCTCATACTGTTGCAGATATTTGATATCTCCTACCGTTCGTCGGGGATATTCCTCATCAACCATGAGGAATATCTCAGGATGATTGACCTCAAAAAAATACCATCATTCCAGACTTTATCAAGAAGATCACGATCAATGGATCTGCATGCCATGAACAGGTCAATCACATTCCTCCATTCCATGAAGGAATGTGCTGCCATTGATTCATTCATGATTCACACATGCAAGTATTCCACTGCAATGAGAAGGAAATACTGGGGCAACTATAAAGACCCGGGATCAGGCTGGTCAAAGACCACCAAGGGGTGGTCTTATGGACGCAAGTGTCACATGACACTTGATATAGATTCCCGCGTGTCACATGAAATGGTGGATTCTGTCAGAGATTTTTCCTATATCTTAGGAGATTCAGATTATGATACCTCAGACATATACGATTATGTGTTTAAGAATACACATTCCATTCCCATAATTGATACCAATAAGAGGAGGGGCATAGTTCCCGACCGACTGACGGTGAACCGAAAGATCGGAATTGATCTCAGGAGGGAATACTCGTCCATGTATTCCCTCAGGTGGGAGATAGAGAGAACATTCTCCATACTTGAGGAGATCATGAGGACAGAGAACATCTGGTACAACAGGAACAGATCATATGATACTGCAATTGGCCTAAAGGCAATTGCATACAACCTAATGATAATATCAAACATCAAAATGGGAAATAAGCCAAGGGAGATAATGAAAATCGTCAGTTGCTAAAACATGAGACGGGCTATAAATTTAGTATAGATTTTATTGGAGAGTAATATGGCACTGGATATACCATTATTTCTGACAATTTTCAATATTTGATTTATAAGGCTTTATTACCATCTCTTGGGGGATTACTGTGATTTACCATTAAACTGAATTCACACAGAACGCCTTATGATTTATAGGAAAAATTAATGTTTTTAATTATGCAGCACAGTTTTTTAGATTATAAAGAGTAAGAGATGTCTGACGTGTCTAAGCAAAATGTGATATATTCTCATTATAGAATATTCAGACTATAGCTATGGGAGTCGCTGGAGATGCTGTTGAGCCCTTAATCCTCATCGGAGATAGAACAAACAGGAATTCACTGATTTTCTCAGCGGCCAGCTCATTAAGATTTATGTTGTCTATCAGCCTTATGCCTTGTTTCGTTATGAGGTACTGATGCACTGGTAGCCTAGTGCCTTCAATTTCCGGTGGAGAAACCTCAGTTGATGGTGTATCTGAACCAGTTACCCCAACTTTCTTTTCAGCAAGCCATTTGGCAAGTTCCATTCCAATGCCGGGAGATCTCTCATAATATTCGTTGTATTTCTGTGGTTCATGCCATAATCTGCCTGTTCCTGTATAGAAAAATATTGCGTCACCTGGTTGAACATTAATATCCCTCTCAGAAAGGTATTTTTGGACCTGCTTCAACTTCACCGGCTCATCGTGCTCCATTATCTCTCTTCCCTCAGTCGAATCTACCATTATTCCCCTCGTTACAATTGGTGGTGTCTCGTCTATGCCTAGCTTTGTTGTCCCAAAAACTGCTGAGAGATCATATGCATCATTGCCGTTGTAGAACTTATTGTCAAAGGATATGTGGTTTAGGGAGTCAATATGTGTGCCCAGGTGATCTACCATCTCCATCCTGCTGAGTGCAGCTCCAAACTTATTCCTGGTAGGTTTCCGAAATGGGGGGCGATGATCATAGACTCGCTGGGATAGCAGGTAAAAGAAAGGGCCATGGATGGCCTGCCTTCCAGGCATCCCGTTGTAAATCTCGTGGCTTAAGTTAATGATCCTCCCTGATTTCACAAGACCTATAGCAGACTTTACCTTGTCCTTGTTTATGTGGTTCAGTGTACCAAGGACGTCATCTTGGCCATATTCTGAAGGATACCATTTCTCATCATTTTCAAACCATTCCTTCATGATTCTCCTAACCAGTTCATCCTATATAATATTGTAATTTTTTTTGCACATTACTTCATAAAGCTTACTCTAATACAATTGAGAATAAAGTAAAGAAAAACAGTCATCCACTATATTCTGTATGTTAACTCCGCAACCTTTTAGGGAATATATCAGCTCCCTGCAGCCTGCCTATCTTTTCTATGCTTGAAGGTATCTCCCAAAGAGATTCACTCTTTCCTTGGACTTTTTTTATACTCCTTGGAAAATATCAGTAGAACATCATTCATCATCAGTTTAATGGTAAGACCGGCAGGCCTGATCAGCGCAAATATGCTGCAATACATATAGGGGGAGAGGAAGGATAGGAAGAAGTATCCTCTCAAAGCATCATCACTGAGGTAAGATTTGTCATTCTCCAGTTCGTTCTTCATTGTATCGAGTACCTGCTCTATCTCCTCCATCTGCTTGTACAGACTGTATATGGTTTCCAGATCAACCTTTACCTTGGAGAGTATTAATAATTTCCCTAACTTGTTTTCAGATTGGAATTCATTCTTGATCCTCTTCTTCAAAATCATCTTTATGAAGGTTGATGATTCCTCAGCCATCAGCATCTGTTCCTAGAACATGTATGTCCTGAAGTCATACCTATTCAGGAAACTTGATCTTATACCTCTATCCCTGTAAACAAATCTTGAACTCAGTTTCATGCTGTAATCAATCATGTCCTAGTTACTGCGGAGACGCATCACAAATTTCATATCATATCGCATGATCTTTGCCAGATACCGCGATGATAATCCTGTGTCAGGGACAAGAACGCTGTCGAAAAGGATCTGACCAGGTACATTCCCCAGTGATTTCATATCCCTCACAGATCCCTCCAGCGGCTTGAGTAAAGCAAACCTGTATTGATCCAGATCAAATGCCAACGCCATTTTCGCTGCGGCAGATATATGTGATCCTCATTATGGTCTTTCGCAACCATGCTGATTTTCACAGATCTAGAAAAGATACTTGACAGATTAGTAGCAAGCTTCCTTGATTCTGTTATGAGAGACTGGGACAGAGTCATCTGTGCCCCTATGTCTGATGTCGTATCCCTGAGAATGCCCGCCAGCGTGTTCTATGATAGATGGGCATGGATATCCCTTGATCCATAGACCTTCTCCCATAGATCCTTCACAAACTTCAATGAAATGGGATACATTAAACTCAACACCGAAAATGCATAAAGATCTGACCACCTGTCGGGAAAATATTTCTGAAGCCTGTCAACCAGATACAGGACAGTGAGTAAACCAGTGCAGAATTGCGATACTAGTATATGGATCTAATCACCTTATTGTTCTCGTTTATTGCATCCTTCGTTATCCTTCTGATATAATCGGATACGCCCACCGCTTTCCAGGTGATGCGATCGTTTCTTGACTTGGGTCTGTAAAGATTGTGGGGTCCAAATATACGTCAAACAACGAGATCCATTATTTCCCTTTTTGACCTGCGCCTGATCTGATTAGCCATTACAATGCAGCCATATGTCACTATCGTTTCACCAACAGCAACATTATAGTTACTGTTGCAGACATACCATATGTGTTCAGAATGCAGTATATCCTCCAGAATGGAAAATGTCGGCTCTATTTCCCATCTCAATTTGTATCCTGATTTCTTCCCCTTTCTTATGATTATTCCCTGCTTCCTGTTGAATTTCAGGTTATTTGGAACGATTACTCTTCACTGTCGGCATCTATCACAGGGAAGGAATATTTGTTGTCCATGACACAATCATAGATGCCGGATGAATCTTATGTGGCATCCATGAGGATATATTCATGCCCACTCAAAGGATCTATCATTCCCTGTGCAGCCGTGCTTTCATGAATAAATGCAGATGTCACTTTCCCCTAATGCAGTGGAATCTATATCCAGTGCAACATGTGTTTTCCTGCCATATCCAAAGTCCTTTGTTCCATAACCCAATGAACTGTCGGGATCCATATGTATGACTGATTTCCTTTTTTGTGCAGTTGCATGCTTTCATATCTTAACAAACAAGCTATCTATGACAACATTATCCCATTGGATTCAAAGAGATCAATGATGCCTGCATTGATCACACATCAGTCCATTCTGATTGCCCTAGGAGATATTGTGCGGAAGTTTAGAATCTTCCCTATGCCAATGAGATCCATTAGTTCAGGTGGTTGCTGAAGAATCACAATGATCTTCACAATATCTTGCTGGGAAAGTCCCTCTTCTGATATTCAGAAACAATCTTACCCAACCTTTCCATGATCAATGGGATATTGTTTTCTTCCATATCCCTTCAATCTTATTGGATTATTATTGGATTAATAATGTCTACAATCATCGATCAATATATGGAAATTTGGACACCCTATGTAAAGATAATAATTCCTGTTGAGAAGATTTGCCTCTAAGGGAATGTTTCTCTTTTTTCTCTCCTCATCAATAATCTTCCTTAGCCAGTATTCCAATAATCCTTATCTGGATGATACATTGATAAATCTTTATGGCACAGAATTTTAGTAAACGTAGAATCATGCAATCATAGAATTCTATTCCACAAAATTTGTGATGTTAAGGTTTTGAATAAATGTCCCCTTCCTATTTCTTTGGATCATTCTCTGATAAAGTGTAATGAAATAAAAATTGGTCTATGTTAGTCTTTCCTCATCTTGGCTCTTAATCATACAACCACACTTAGTCTAAAATCAAGATTAATAAATGAAATCATAATTCAATAAATCATGTTCCAAAATGAAGTGGTTCACCTTGTAGCATGGGGGGAAACAGACCCAGCTGGCATTGTGTTCTATCCAAATTTCTATCACTGGTTTGACATGGCAACACACGAAATGTTCAAGGCTGCAGGGCTTTCACCATCAGAACTACTTTCAAGGGAAAGCATAATCATACCCCTAGTTTCAGCGTCTGCAGAGTTTATGAAGTCCGTGAAGTACGACGAAACAGTGACCATAAGGACAAGGGTTCAGAGGGTTGGTTCAAAGTCGATTACCCTCTCGCAAGAAGTGCTTTTGAATGGAGAAACCGCTGTAAAAGGTACCGAAGTAAGAGTCTGGTCAAAAAATAACGATGGTTCTATCAAAGGCATGCTAATACCAGAGAAAGTGAAGAACATACTCTTGGGGCCATAAGGCGAAAACTAAGATGAGCCAATAAATATTAATAGTGCTTGTTTAAATTGATATAACCAGCCCTATCGGAATGATGAAGGTCTTTAAAATCCAATTTTTGAATTAATAAGCCATAAATTTGTTGTGGTGATAATTAATATTGGCTATGAGAATGTATCTGATTGCAACGAAACAAGAGTTGTTTTTTTTGCCCTTGGAAATCAAAGTTTATAATGCCTAAAAAAAATAAACGTTAATACATGCTAGGTACAAATTAGTCGACAATTCATTATAAAATCTTTGGCGTACTCGACATATAGGAATAAAAAGATAATAGCACTCAAAAACTGAAAGGAGTTATGTTAAAAAAAATATTGATGAACAATCCCAAGAATATTATGTTGAAAAAAGTTCTATGGTTTGGTTTCCCCAGAGAAAGGTCTTATTTATATGAACGGTAAGTTATCGGAGAGAAACTTAGGTACTGTTAGTTTGTCATAATTCAATTATGTTGAAATTAAGCAATGCGGAAGAAAGAAATTATGCTGTCCATTCAATATTCCTGCTTTGTCAATAAAATTCGTGATTTCACCTATATTCAAACTATTCCAAGGAGCAATTTACCTTATTTTGAACTCTTCTCCATGATTGAATGGATTTCAACCGATTTATTAGATTGAAGGACATTGAAAACCAGGAACCAACTATGTATAATATTTCCAGGAAAACACCCAATTGAAGGATATTGGAAAATGGAAATATCAGGAGCTGAACATTTCCCTAGCAATTTCAATAAGTTTACCCTTTGCTATTTTCCCTGTTGGAGTTCGCGGCATGCTATTTTCAACGACAAAATACTCTGGCCATTTATATTTAGCTACCCCCATGGAACTAAGATATTCTGTAATTTCACTCCTTCCAATTTTCTCAGTTGTGCTATAGAAAAGACAGGCTTTATCACCAAGTCTGGTGTCTGGGACCGGAACTATGCAAGCGGCTTCTATGCCCTTCATCCTCTCCAAGATTCTCTCTACTTCTTTGGAATTGATCTTCATTCCACCTCTGTTGATTATGTCTTTTTTCCTGCCCATATACCTAACATTGCCATCAACATCTATCATGCCCAGATCACCTGTCTTGAACCATTTTTCTCCATTTATCTCATAGATGAACTCGTCAATATATCTTGATAGTTTGTAATATCCCTTGAAAAGTGAAGGTCCTCTGTAAAGAATTTCACCTGTTTCGTTAATAACAAACCTCCCGTCTTCGGATAGAATGGCGATCTGCGCCCCTTGAACAGGTTTGCCTATCGTCCCTGCGACTATCTCACGACTATCCCCATGTCTTGTATATGAACCAGCACCTAATTCCGTCATTCCCCAGTGATTTACCAGATTTCCTTTAGTTTTTTTCATTAGTTCCAGAGCGATTTCCTCTGGTAACATAGCTCCTGCGATCCTGAATTCTTTTACTTCTGAGAAGGGATCTCCTGGTTTACCCAAGAGGTCCAATAGGTCCCTGAGCTCCGCCGGAACTAGGAAAACATGAGTGGGTTTATGCCTTTCTGCAGCACTGTAGAATTCATCAGTATGGAACCTCTTGACAATTACATTTATAGACCCAGAAATCAATGACAAATGCATAGAAAGAAGGCCAAAAAGATGAGAAAAGGCACTGCCTGACATTATAATTCCATTCTCATCGATTTCCGCATCCCTGCAAACAGACAGGGCATTCCCCATCAGCGAAGAATGGGTGTGTATGCATCCCTTTGGTTCTCCAGTTTCTGTTCCGGAAGTGAAAAATAACCCTATCGGATCCGATGCCATTACTTTGGGTAGATTCCTATAAATCCTTTGGCTTTTGCATATTTCCCAGAAATTATCCCATCCTCGTTTCATGAATTCTCTATCGCCATTTATAAGGACTCGGTTAATGTTTGTTGACTCTACTACACCTTTGACCTTTTCACTTAGGTCTTTTCCTGAATAAGATGTGTCAGAAATAAGCAGCTTTGCTCCTGAAAATGATATTAATTCTTTGAGTTCCTTCTCACCGTAAGTCATATGGAGTGGAGAGACAAGGGCGCCTATCCTAGAGGCTGCAATATTGGCTATTGCAAATTCTGCTGAACTAGGAATGTGAAGTGATACTACATCACCCTTTCCAATCCCTTGGTCAATCATCCATGATGCCAGCGCTTCGGAATAACGCTTTATTTCACTGAATGTATGAGAAACCACGGAATCTATAAAAGATATACCTTTCGGATTTGAATCAGCTTTTCTGTCAAAGATGACATGCAACGGCTCCTCATTCTTATTTGAATTTTTCTCGAATTCTGCTTCCAGTGTGTAATCGTTTTTGGTGATCATGGGTCATCACTATAAGAGTTCTTCTCTGAAGAGGCCAAATGGTCTTAGAACAGGTGCATTCGAAAATGAGAAAAGTACTGCGTCTGATTGCCCATCATTTATGTGCCTGTGTTTTGCCCATGAAGGGATAACGATAATATCGTTCTTTTTCCAATGGAATTTTCTACCCTCAATTTCCAGCGCTCCACTGCCCTCTACTCCTAGAAAGACAGCGCTGCTGGAACGTCTCAAGGGTTTCAGAGTCTTTCCTCTCTTAATAAGATGCAGACGGCTATCCATTGTGGGAAGAACTGAGCCTCCGTTCATGGGGTTCTTGTATTCAACAGTGTACCCATCATGCAGAGAACTCTCACTATCCTGAACATCATCTAGGGCAGCCCTTGCCTCTGCGTAGGGGTATTTCATAATGGGTGAATAGTGCCTCTTCGGGATATCTCCTGAAGGAAAAAGAGATTTTCCATACGTCTTGGATGAATATCCATCAGGAAACGCTGACGGTTGGTATTGGTCAGGGTACTCCTCAAAGAATATCCCTGAAAGTGATGTGGCAAGAGGGATGTCTAATCCGTCCAGCCATACTACAGGATTGGTTCCTTCATTTCCATGATCATGCCAAGACCATGTCGGAGTAAGAACAAGGTCCCCAACTTTCATGCGAATCTTTTCACCGTTAACTGTAGTATACGCACCTTCACCCTCCATGATGAAACGGAGGGCATTTGGTGTGTGACGGTGTGTTCTGGCTATCTCTCCTGGCATGATGATCTGTATGCCTGCGTATAGTGTCTGGGTGCAGGCATTCTGATTTTTTAGCTTTGGATTAAGAAGCATGAGAACACGCCTTTCAGCCTCATCTGCAGAGACAATTTTTGCAGATTCATAAACAAGGTCTCTCACCTGCTCCCATCTCCACTGGTACGGTATCTCCAAAGGCATGGGATGTTCCGTGAGTAGGTTTCTGAGTACCTTCCAAAGAGGACCCATGCTTGCCTTGTCAACTTCGTTGAAAAATGTGTGCTCTTCATCGGTACTTGATTCCATCAGTTATCGATCTCCTTTGCATATTTTTCTGGGATTCTCGGCATCCTTAGGCCAAGTTCATCCATTACCTCCCTTACCTTTTCAACATATGATTTCCTCATTTCAGTATTAGTTCTTCTTTTAAGTCCGCATTTTACGAATAATTCATTATTCCTTGAGTTGGCACTTCCGAAAAATGCCAGGGTCTCGGGAAAAAGCCTGTCAATCGCAGTCTGAATTTTCTCCACATTTTCGGGATCCTCCTCCAGCAGAGCTCTGAGAATGTCCTTTCCAAGGCCCACATGGAACATTTCTTCAGGGAATGTTTTCACTGCAACGTTTTTTAATGGGATATAAGTAGCCTCCATCAGATCCTCGAGCTCTACGACTTCAGCTATATCGACAATGGCCTTAATAGCACCAAAATCTATCCAGTTCATCATGGGGTAGTCAAAAAGTGAAAGAGACTTCTTGTCCTTCCATTCGACGCCCATATCTTCAGCGAGTCTGCTGAATAGTATATGGTGACCAAACTCCTCCATAGTGTTCCGGCTCACTAACCATTTGAATTTTGGGGTTGGTGCCATCCTAATGGCTGGTTCATCAAAAACTAATGCCCCTCTAAGTTCATTTATTGCATGACCTGCAACGATCTTAGCTACCGCTATCCTGTATTCCTCCGGCATTTTTTTAATTTCATCCTTATCCTTTACTATACCATATTCTGTTTTCATTTCATTCACCATCCCCACTGCTCTCTTTCAGGGGTTTGGACATATACATTAAATCAGTTTCAAGGGGAGAGAAAAGCCCTTCTTCCTCCCAGTCCATAAAAGTCCGTTCGTAAAATGTATCCTTGACCTCCCCTTGTTTAAGGATATGGATACCTATAGGTCTGGGCTGCGAAAACAGGAAAAGTTCACCATTCCTGACTCCGAATACTTGACCAGTTATATTTTTTGAACGCTCACTTATGAGATAGGAGACTAAATCTGCAACGCTCTCTCCATGAGCCCTGTTTTTAATTGTTCTCTTGTAATCGACAAGCCATGGGGTTGTTTCAGGAATTATCTCCGTGACTCTCGTGTGTGCAAATGGGGAAATTGCGTTCACAGTTATGCCGTATCGTGCAAGATCAAGAGCTGCTATGCGGGAAAGGGAAACCAATCCACCCTTTGAGGCACCATATGCAGATTGACCAATGTTACCGATGAGCCCCGCCGATGAGACCATGTTGATTATCCTACCCCATTTGTTCTCCCTCATCCTTTCCGAAACTAAGTGGGTGAGGTAAAAATGCATCTGTAGATTGTTTTTGATTACGATGTCAAATGAATCCGGATCAAGCTTGAATACCATTCGATCCCTCAGAATTGCTGCGTTGTTCACAAGTACATTAACACCCCCCATAGAGTCTCCACAGTAATCCAGTAATTTTCTTACACTTTCGAGGTCCAACAGCCTCTCACTGTAGTAATAAGTTTTGTAACCCTTGGAGTTGAGTTCCTCTGATAATTTTTTAGCAACGCTGCTGTCGCATTCTTCTCCAGAAATCCCAAGGCCCGCATCCGCAATTATAACCTGAGCGCCATCATTAGCTAACCTCCTTGAAATGGATTCGCCAATGCCCCTTCCCCCTCCGGTTACCAGTGCTTTAATCTCATTCATTTTGGGCTCAATTATTATATGAAATAATGGTTGAAATCTTTTTCGATATAATGTAAGAGGTGGGTCATTATTCCTTTAGCCCTAGGAAATATACTCTCTTGCAAATATAAACATTTCCGGAATTTCCAAATGACTCTATTGTTAATACATACATTGTTTCTGAACTCTCCATTATTGTTAAAAGCAGATATTTCAGAGTCAATGTGGTTCTATAAGTAGATTTAGGGATTATCAGGTGATTCGTTCTCATTGTAAAGTTCGGGTAATCCTGTGAAGTAAATGTAAATCGATCAAAAGGTCACGAAAAAGGTGTATGGTCTGAGTTTTTGGAAATCTTCACTTATATTTTTAATAGTTGAATGAATACAAAATTATGCTTGTAACAGTTACAAAGAATGGGAAAGGACAGTTGACACCGGTATTTCATGAGAGGAATACCTATTACGTAGATGACAATGCAAAGCCTCATTTCTTAGACTCAAGTGCCTTTTTCTCTTACATCCAGAGAGACATCAGTGAGAAAAATCTTAAAGAAATAGATCCACCAGAGGAACTTTATTATCCATCACCTGTGGAACGAATCTTCCTCCCAGCCGTTAATTTCAAACTACATTCAAAAGAATCGTCTATGTCGCGGCTAGAAAACCCATATTTTTTCCTGAAATTTCCATCTTCCCTTGTACCACCTGATGGTATTTCCTATATACCGAGGGGCGTGAAGAAATACGATTATGAAGGTGAAATAGCAATTGTAATAGGTAAATCAGGGAAATACCTGTCCAAAGAAGAAGCCTCTTCTATTCTTTATGGATATAGCATTGTTAATGATTTAAGCATTAGAGATTATCAGATGACAGAGTTTCCTAGGTACGGGAAAAACTGGGTTCTCGGCAAGGCAGCGGATTATGCCCTTCCATATGGGCCATACATTCTTCCAAAGGAAGACGTGGAAGGCTTTCGGTTCAGGATAAAAACAACGGTAAATGGAGAGATTAGGCAGGACGGCACCACCGATGACATGATTTTTACTGTGGAAGAACTCATCAGCGAACTGAGTAAGGTAACACGCCTTAGACCCGGAGATATTATAACGACAGGAACTCCTTCCGGTGTTGCCATTCATACAGGGACGGGTTTCCTAAAAGAAGGAGATACTGTGAGTGTCGAAGTGTCGGGAATTGGGAAACTGTCCACACATATAATGCAGGAAAGATAACGGTTATTGCTTTAGCCTAAATGGGTTATACATTACTTTATTTTTATTGCTATTCTGTGTTTCTTTGTACTTAAATGTTATTATTCCGTAAGTATCATTTAGTAATATTTAATAAGGTTGAAAAATTGACATTTGTATCATGGCTGAAACCGACAGTAGTGAACGAGCAAATATGATCGTGTCAAAGTTGGACTCCATTCCCAGTTGGGCATTGTCTTATATTTTTATCGGAATTCTAGGAGTTGGCTTCTTTTTTACATTCTTTGACATTTTTAACATAAATGTGTCTATGATCCAGACAAGTGTCGAAATAATTCCCGGAACTGTTGGGCCCACAGGCCCTAATTTCGCTCTTATTGATACTTATCTCGGATACGCAACCGTTATCCAGTTGATTGGCTATGCAATAGGTACCCTCATACTGAGCCCTCTTGCCGACAGATATGGTAGAAGGAATCTACTATTGGTAACAATGCTTATTGCTGCTCTTGGCTCATTGGTCACAGTCTTCGTTTCCAATTTCCCTGATTTTGCCCTAGGCCGTTTTATTACCGGAATTGGAATAGGTGCAGACATAGCAATTGTGAATACTTACATCGGCGAAACTTCACCCAAGGGAAAAAGAGCTGGATATGGGGCTTTCGTGTTCTTCTTTTCTGCAGTTGGCACCATCGTTGCAGTATGGCTTGGCCTTTACCTGACCACACCATCAGCACCTTTCCCAAACGGACTACCATTTGCAGTAGGAGGACCCGGCGCATTTGGTGGAGTTATAGGCTGGAGGCTTATGTATGCCATAGGTGCCGTACTTGGGTTAATTGGAGTGCTGATGAGACTCGAACTACCTGAATCCCCGAGGTGGCTTATTTCAAAAGGCAGAATGGATGAGGCTGAGAAGATTGTGGACGGCATGCTTAGGAGGGTGAAACAGAAAACCGGCAGAGATGTCCCTATTGTCCCTACAATAGATGTTGCCGTTATCCCTAAAGCATCACCATACAAGGAAATATTCAGCAACAAAACCTACAGGAAGAGAGCATTCCAATTCTTGGCAATTTGGTTCATCGGATATATGGCAGTATACATTCTAGCCGCAGGATTTACAGGAGTTCTTGGAGCCCTAGGTTACACTTCTTCAAGGGCTGGTGTTGTGGTTGCAGTAGGTTCAATAGGTTTTATCCCAGCCACACTTATTCCAACTTTTTATGGAGATGCGTTCTCGAGAAAATATTGGCTTCCAATTGCTGCTGTAATTACCCTTATTGGGGGATTAATAATAACATTCAGTGGCACTAACACATTATTTTCTGCAGTTGGAGCTATACTTGCATTCCTTGGATTCAATATTTGGGTCCCTGTCACTTACATATGGTCAACAGAAAACTTCCCAGCAAGGGCAAGATCAACAGGTTTTGCGCTTGTGGATGGGATCGGGCATATTGGGGGAGGGGTTGGCGTACTTTTTGTGGCGTTCCTTCTGACAAATAATGTAGGAATTCTCTACATCTTCGTCCTAATTGCAGTGTTCCTGTTTATTCCATCTGGAATTGCCCAGTTTGGAAGTAAAACAAGAAATGTAAGGTTGGATGAAATATCCCCCTAATTTTTTAATGCACAATTTATAAGTTCATCCAAGAATAATTTTCTAATTTTAATAGCTCCTTTTACGGCTTGAAGGCAATCCATCTGAATTCCTTCTTCTTGTGTGTAATCCACAAGTGCCCTTATGCCCCTATTGCCATGCTCCTGATCTGCAAGATAGTGTTCCTCGAAAAATTCTATTTTCTTGTCTCCTTCCTTGTATCCATAATGTGAATGGAGGGCAGGTACTATCCTCCCCATAATCCCCACCTCCATGGATTCATTTGCAACAACCGATGCCGCAACGTATTCCTGCCATGTTTTGCCTAGAGCGAGATGCCAGTGGTAACTTATCATTGCAAGGCATCCTGCCGTTGGTTCCGTTTCGGTAATTTCCTTTTCGCTTAGTCCGCATTCCCTTGCAAAGGAAATCTGCATTTCCACATGGGGTGTCGATGTTCTCCCACCCTCTGACAGAATCCCATGTTCCTCCGCCATGTTTTCAAGGAAAAAATCCTGAACTTTTGTTTCACTGGCCTTTGCAACTACTGTTCCCCATAGGTTTACAACCTGTGAGCTCCAGAGTCTGTGCTGCAAAACGTAATTGGCCATGTCCTTTTTGGTCAGTTTTCCTTGGCTCCACAGATCAAAATATGGATGGTTCTTCAAGTGATTAGCTTCTCTAAGTTCTATAAGTCTGTTCTCAAATTCTTTACTGCTCCAAGCTTCTTTCATTTAGAATCATCTCAATTATAATGTTATAAAGCATAAAAACAATAGGGTGTCTTCTATGAAGGAAAGATAAATGGTGGGGATACAATCATATGAATGTCATAGAAATTTTTTCATAGAAGACGCTCTATTAATGAAACTAGAACGAGCCTTTACTGAAACTACCTAGCTATCCTCCTTCGTAAACCGTATTGTATAAACGTCAGTAAGATGAAAATGACCATTCCTACACCAAGATCAACGAAAGAAAGAGGGGCCTCACCCCTGAGTATACGGATAATGCTCAGTATGTAGGCCCCAAACAGTACCAGAGCGTAAATTAAAGCTCCTATAGTGAAAATCTTTAGTCCTTTAGGATAACTTTTGAACGTCTTCTGGCACTTATTATCAGCCTCCATTTTTATCGTTCTGGTAAATGCTATTTCTATTCCGTAATCCCATATAGATTTTCCTAAAGAAGATCTTCATATTAATAGAACAATATCAAAAGAACTAGCTATATCCTTACATTACTTAATCCCTTAACATCTTAATGAGGATTTCGAATAAGACTCTGAATCTTCTCCGATCTAGCTTAAGAACAGGAATATTCCCATAAAGATTGCAATATTCCTTCAAATATTGCTTTTATTCCTGGATTTTCCCTGTTTCTTTCAGGGAAAATTGATGGCTCACGCTATCCCTGAAGGATTTTAAGGGCATGGACATTGTATCCGAAGCATGCAAACATGAACTTCACCCTCACCCTTCCTGCAAGGGTGACCATGAAATGTGAAAAATGAAACATCCTTTTCATGACGGCATAAGGATATTCCACAAGTGATCTCTTGCGTGATATCCTCCTGTTTCTTCTAACAGATTCAATGGACAGTTTATGGTTTCTGACAGATCTGTCCATTGTACCATCAATGCCCTTCGGATCATGTCTGAAGTACCCCTTGTCCCGGTACACTGTTATCCCGACTTTGGAGAGATCAATCTTTGTGTCATGATCCTTTGCTGTTGTGACAGCATAGGATCTTATTACAGGAACAGGATTGCCGTCATCAACAATGTCATGACCCTTGTACCCGAAGAATGTCTTATTGTTCTTTTTTGTGAATGAACCATCCTTCGATCTCCTTGTTTTTCCTTCATCTCTAGGTTCCTCATGCTTCACATGTCCAGGATCGGAGGTGATGAAAGTGGCATCCTGTGCTGATCCCTTCTTCACCTTTATGCCCTTCAATTCAAGCTGTCTCTGCAGTTCGTTCCATATGATCCTGTCTCTTCCCGTCTTCGAGAGTCTTTCTCTGAAGTACCATATGGTCTTTGCATCCCCTAAGATTGGGGATAGTCCAGGAAATTCATGAAGGATATCCTGTCATGGATCT
>JAJZXP010000416.1:0-1844 GCA_021806345.1 Thermoplasmata archaeon
AATCTGCATCTGCATTTACTTGAATGGCTTTTTCATATTCATCCCCCTCTACAATTTTCATCATCCCCCGGGACGTAAATTTTACAATTGCAATTTCATGACGCAATTCGTAAAGAATAAATTCCAGCATTTTTTCTCTAGCTTTTTTATAATCTTCGTTTGAAACAAGAGGAGATGAAGAGTTAAAATATGACAGGTCTAAGTTGACTCGTTTATCACTTCTGAGCAGTGCGGCTATGGCCATTCCACCGTCTATCTGAGTTTGATTCTCTTCTATTTTCATCTTAGTCTTGATTGTTTCCGTGATATATTCCGAATTTGCCTTCATATTTCTTTCCTTATACGCTTCTATCTTCTCATTTTCTTTAATAAGTTCGTCTTTCTCTTTTGAAAGTTCTGATTTTTCCTGCTTCATCTCTTCTATTTTACCTTTCATGTCTTTTATTTCCATCCTCTTTCGTTTAATGATCTTTTCGAGTTCAGAAAAGCTCATGGCCAGATTTGATGCTTTTTGAATGGCATCATCCCTGTCCATAGAAATTGGCATAAGTTTATTTCCGAGCTTGAGTGCAGATTTTATATCCCAGCCTGTTTTCTTTATGGTTGCAAGAGTGTCATGAATTTCTTGAACTTCCATTGACCTGTCTATTTCTTCAGGTAGTGCATCCCAAATATCCCATAAATTTCTAAGTTTTTTTGAATCACATTGTAGCCTGGCAGCAGTCTGAAGGAAGGTTTCAAGCTCCTCAGCTTTTACGCCTAGATCATTTAAATCTTTGTGAAGTCTTTCTGATATTTTCAGCTTTTCTTTCTGTGTATGTATATCCTGCTCTATATCCTTAAGAACATTTTCCTTACTATTTATTTCCAGATTCTGCCTGGCTATCATGCTGTTGTTATTCTCAATTTCTTTGCGTTGGGATTGTAACTTCTCATTGTTCCCTGCGATATTTTCATTGAGATTATTCTTTGTTTTCTCCATATCATCTATTATTGAGCCTAGTTCAGTGATATTTATATGCCTCTCACTTATTCCTTTGATTGTGCTGATCAGCGATTCAATTTCCTCTGTTTTTAGTTTGGCAAGTATCTGGGCAACGGAGAAAATCTGATCCTTCCCTACGCCTATTTCCTTAAGAACGCCTAAATCGAACTGTACCTTGATAAAATCATCTAGATCTATCTGATTTGCAGTTGTGAATTTTGCAATTTCTATGATCCTGTTCTCATAGGGTATAGACTGCTGAAGGAATGGAACATTTCCATTCTTCCATTTTTCTATTACTGATCCAACTGTATCTTTGGAGATACCCATTTCGTCACCTATATTCCTTAGGGGCATCCCTTCCAGATGGAGCGTTATAATTTTTTTAGCATCATTTAATTGCATGAAAGACATATATTAATTCTAGTATATATTTTTTGGGTAATTATGCAATGTTATCGATTTTGAAACCTTTAAAATACGATGTTTTAGAGAGTTTTTCCATCTGATTTTATTCCAAAGATTTTAAAGCTATGAGAGAAAAAGTATATGTAAGTTTAATAACAAGAAGCTATAATGCATTTACAGTTAGTTGAATATTACATTATCAATTTCATCTGAATGGAAATATTTCCCATAATTTCTTCTGGAAGAAATTTCTTATCTGAAAGATATCAAAATGAATTATTAGTGAGTATTTGTATCTGAAGAACATATGGAATTTATAGGAATAGATCAATCATCTGCTTTTCATCCATTCAGGGTTGTCACCCCTCCTTTCCTTGTCACCCTTTAATATTTCATATTTATTTTACAAATTCATTATCTTAGTTAATTCTACTAAGATAAAGTGGTATTT
>JAJZXP010000416.1:1854-2848 GCA_021806345.1 Thermoplasmata archaeon
GGGGTGACAATTTTAAAATTTAGACAAAATTTAGACAGCTTTTAGACAGGAAATAGACGGTATTTCGACACATATTAGACATGGTAAAGACATTACTTAGACAGCATGCAGACAGAAGTAAACTATAAAAAAAATTCATTGCAATATCATAAAACTTTTACAATTACACACGTACTAATATTAGTTCTCTAATATTTTTGAGGATTTCTAGTGGTTATTCGAAATTCTCCCATGAAAAGAAAATTACTGAATAATTCAATACACATACAAAATCTTTATTGAATATGTTTTAGTCTTAAAAATATAAACTGATTGTTCTGTTATGAAATCTGCTCCGGAGCTTTACTCACTTCTCCCACAGTTATCTTCAGTTTTTATAACGATATGTATACATTTAGTATATGTATATGACTAAGAGATTCATTACCTAGATTTTTTTAATATTCTTGAATTCTTTTCTGATAATTGGCCATATTTGTCTATTATATCCTATACCTACATAGAATAATAGGAGGATTTCGAATAACCATTCAAAATGGGCTATTTCCATTATGTAGATGGGGGTTTTTGTTTAAAAGGCATAGAATTGCAGCATTTTCCAGTTCTATTTCCATATGTTTCTCCTATATTTCGTTGAAATATTCATAGCTCACGCTATCCCTGAATGATTTTAAGAGCATTAAGATTGTATCCGAAGTATTCAAACATGAACTTTACCCTTACTCTACGTATAAGGGTAACCATTACATGTGAAAAATGAAATACTCTTTTAATGATAGAATATGGATATTCCACCAGTGATCTCTTTCTTGATATCCTTAAATTTCTTCTTATGGATTCCATGGACAGTTTATGATTTCTCACAGAACGATCCATTGTACCATCTATACCCTTCGGATCATGTCCAAAGTATCCCTTATCTCTGTATACTGTTACTCCTCTCTTTGAAAGATCAATTGTTGTGTCATGATCCTTTGCTGTTGACACAGCATAG
>JAJZXP010000070.1 GCA_021806345.1 Thermoplasmata archaeon
TGGGAAGAGCAATCATGAATACCTGCAAATATGTCGACTATGTTATTTCAGGTGAGGGTGAGGAATCGCTGCCCGCCCTAGTTAAAAGCGTGCTAAAAGAGGATGAAAATGAAATAAGGAACATTAAAGGATTATTATATCGACACGATGATAAGGTTGCTTCTAACGAACCCTCCCCTCTCATTAGGGATTTAAACGTATATCCAACAATGGACTGTGATGATTATTTTAGACAACTTTTGACCATTTCGCCAGAACTAAATCTAGACAGCATCGACATAAAAATAGAATTCAGTAGAGGGTGTTGGTGGGGACAAAACTCACAATGCACTTTTTGTGGATTAAATGGATTGGGGATTTCTTATAGGTCAAAAAGTCCAGAAAAGGCTCTATCCGACTTATTGACTATATCCAAAAAATATAGAACAGTGGATTTTACTGTCACAGACAATATTTTAAATCAAGCATACGTAACTACTATGCTGAAGCGACTATCCAAAATGGAAATCGAGCTTAATCTTTTCTTCGAAGTAAAAGCAGCTTTGTCCAAGAGGCAAATTCTCATTATGTCTAACGCAGGCGTTAGGCTTGTTCAGCCGGGAATAGAGTCTCTGTCTTCACACGTCCTTAAGTTAATGAGAAAAGGTTCAACAATGTTGCAAAATATTCAAACGCTAAAATGGCTAAAGGAATTCTACATACAGCCTCTCTGGAACATTCTTTATGGATTCCCTGGAGAAAAGGAAGATGATTTCTTAATTCAAGAAAGGGTCTTACCACATATTTTTCATCTGACCCCTCCCGGGGGAATTTCCAATATAGAAATGCATCGCTTCAGTCCAAACTTCGATTTTAGAGATGAATTTGGTTTCGAGCAAATTACACCATTGAAAGATTATTCGTACATTTATCCGAATAATATCAAGGACATTGAAGAAATCGCCTATTACTTTGATTATGATAAACATTATCAAAGAAAGTTCACGGTTTATGTTAGGAAAATAAACTCACTAATATCGGAATGGAAAACAAAGAAGAGAAGCGCGAACCCACCATATCTTAACTATAGGAGTGGACCCGAATTCTTAAAAATTTATGACAATAGAAACGGTAAGAAGATTGAGCTAACTTATACAGGAATAGAGAAAGAAATTATATTGATTTGTGACAAAGTAAGGTCGTTTAAAGAACTAAGTGAAATGACACACCGCAAAAGTTCATATTTTGAATTGGACGATGCTATAAGGACATTGTTAGAAAGAGGAATTTTATTGGAAGAAGATGGAAATTACTTGTCCTTGCCTGTCAGATTAGTTCCAAAGTTAGAGGTTTAACTTTGAAGAATAAGCTCCTGCCATTTGCAATCTCTAATCTTATCAATGGGATTGGTTTCTTTATTGTTACCAGCTATTTTTTAATTTATTTTATAGATAAAGGCTTCTCCTCGGAGGAATATTCCTATATTTTCGCTTTTGCAATGATTTCCGAAGTAGCTTTAATGCTGCTGCTTCCTAAGCTTTCCCGTTTTGCAAGTCTCAAAGCACTAATACTATCACTTTATATTATCCCTGGATTTGGAATTATACTAGGCGTATTTTCAGCTTCAGTTCAATATCCTCTACTAGTACTAATCGGTTTTACCATATTTATCCTTTCGGGTGCGGGGTGGCCTCCATTAGCGGTGTATCTAAAGAGTTCATCAACGGGTAACAATTATACCAAAGTTCTCAACAATTCAATATCTGTTCCTATCAGAATTGGTTACGTAATATCCGCGGTAATATCTTTTTCATACCTATTCTTCTTGACCTCACTATATAATTTATTAGTTTACGGTGGTATTTTTATCATTATTTCTGGTTTACCTTTACTGTTCATTTCGCAATACGGAGCAAATTTGCCGGAAACTAGGTTAAAAATCCGACCTTTTTTGAGTTCGTCAAAGTATTCTTCCCTTGGTCAACTACACTATATTTTCACGCCTTTTTTGGCATTATTCCTCTATCACTATGGCTTTTCTCTTTATTATATTGGATTGTTAATGGTAATTAGGTATATAGGTGGCATTTCATTGGGGATGGTACTAAGCGAATTAATGGATAAGCGTAACGGTTTTTATGCGTTTTTGTCTGTTCTTTTCCTAGTATTTTCAATATCTTTGCTCTTATTCGACAATCTCGTTCTCACTCTAATCGCACTCTTTTTAAGTGGCATAGGAGGTCCATCGTCGAATCTCTTTTACTCACTTTTTTCCAAAACCAATAAAGGTGAACTCACCGATTCATCCATATTTGGAATTACCAGTCTTCTCTGGTCAAGTATTTTCATTATTCTTGGAGGTTACTTTCTAAATATGGGTTTTAAAAGTTTGTTCATCTCAAGTTTGGCTATTATTATTGGTGTATTCTTCGTGACAATATCCATCTTGACGATACCTGAATTTATTTCACGGAAACGACATTCAGGATTCTAGCTCGATTCGGATCTCTGTTATTTATGTTAAAATCAGAATAACCGATAACACTGCTGAATCCCGCCAGCTTTAACAATAACTTGAGTTCGTTCAAAGTATATCCTTGGAGTTTGTCTCTATGCGTAACCATCTTTAACTGATTGTTGATGTTAGCAAAAACGACTGCAAAACTATCCATTTCAAGATTTACCGGGTTAATTCTGAGAGTCATATTAGATGTCATGAAAAAAGTTTTTCTGTCCACGCTTGCATGACGGTGTTAGCGTGAGAGTTGGAGAGGCAGCCGTTCTAGTACTTGACCTTCGAGGTCGCTTTTTAGATTGGCTGCCCTTCGTCTCGACATAATACCCTGAAACAAG
>JAJZXP010000091.1 GCA_021806345.1 Thermoplasmata archaeon
GGCCAAGAGGCACTCAAATAAATGAAACTTGGAGCAGAGATCGTTAAGGGTATTTTGTATGCGCAAGGTCGATGTTATATCAATGGAGAGGTATTAGTGTCAATAAAATCTGCGGCTTTCAAGACGTCATTAAGCCTAATTTCTATCTTGGGGGAAAGCAGCAAGTGCTTGTACTACGAGTTTCCCTAATGTTTGTTCCTCATACTCTTTTCAAGAACGCTTAAGCACGTCAGCGCAGTTCACGTTACGTTAATCTTTAAATATTTTATCCGTTAACAATGAGTTGGTACCCACATCTCTGCTTAAGTTAAATGCGAAAGCCGTATTTGTCCCGTCAGGTTTAGTATCATTAATCAAATATCTAGCTCCAGTCGGTAGATCCATTATCAAATAGTCAAATCTAATTTTGTTTGTATAAAGAGAATGAATTGTTTTTTCCTTATAACTAGATTTCCTAGCAGTAACGAGGACTACTACGTCTGCGTCAGCTATCTTTCTAAATAGGTCAGTTATCCCAGGTAATGGTTTTTCAGCATCAACGTTACTTTTCAGGTATCCATTATGTTCAAATATCACCCCATCAATATCAATAAACCAAGTTTTGCCATTTTTTTTGATATCTTCATGATCCATATTTTTCAATCATCTCCGAAAGTAATTCCAAACCGTGAAAATATGATCCAATCATGGAGTCGACATCATTTATAAAGTATCCAGATAGGGACAGCCATATCAGGGAATGTATAATCTCAATATCTCTTACAAAATTTACATTACTATTGTTGAACAAGGACCATGAATCTTCAAAGCCAGATGATTCTATCTTAATAGTAATTTCTTCCCCTTGGAACCGAACTTCGAAATTCTGAGAATTAAACTGGTCATAATTTCCAACTGTGGAATAGTATAGTTTTGCAAAATCATACCGGGGGTCTCCGAATATCTTTGAATTACCAAAAGTTCCTCTTGGGTCAATAAATTTAATTTCCTTGTCACTCATAACTAAGGTGTTTGAAAATGTCGGGTCTCCATGAATCGGACAAAATGATTGGATTGAAGAAAGTTTATTATATAAACTTATTACAACACCTGGCTCATCCGGATTCAAAGCTTCAATTTTTCTTCCATTAATAATAAAAGTCTTTTTTGAGTTCAATTTTAACATTCTTGTTACAGGTCTAATTCTGTCCAATGTTTTATCAACATACACTTTGTAGAGGTCATCTGACCGAACTGGAAATGTTGCAATTGAATGCACTTCTTCTAGCCTTTTAATAATGTTTTTCACTAAAATCGTTTTGTCTTTTTGACTCAAACCTTTAATTTGATGGGGATGCACACCCATGATTCTTTCTAACTTAAGTGGTTCAAAGCTTCGAATTTTGGGAATTCCTGTAAATCCACTGTTCTCCATATAGTGATACCAATTTATCTCATCTTCCAAAAGATGTTTAAATTTTGGATCTGAAGCGCGCTTTGTAATTTCATCATCTTCCACTTCTATATTATTAAAAAAGCGAGAGACAGGGAATTGGGATTTAAAGGAGAGGTAACTGTCAAAAGTACCGATCTCACGCACCGAATTAACTAATAACGGAAAAAATTCTATATTACTTCTACTAAGAAACCTGACGAATTCGCCATCACTTGGCAGAGCTGAAAGGAAACTCTTATTCTTGAATATGAACATTCCAATGACACCGTTGGAGTTGGTATCTCTCTCTGTAAATTTACCCTCTTCAAAGGAGTATCTGCATCTGTTAGAATTAGTTAAGCCTATGTAGTTTCTGTTTTCATCCAATTCTAAGATTGGAGAAAGATAAAAAAGGTCGGCCCATGTAATCGCGAACGAATTTCCATTTGGAACAAATTCCAAAGCTTTACTTATTCCAGCATTTGTACCTTTTCCTTCTGCTTTAATTATGTCATACTTAAAATCGGGGTTAAGGACTTCTAGGTAACTTTGCAATATGTCTATTTTGTAATCGCCAATTATGTGTAAAATTGCATCCGGAAATGCTATTGATATTGTTTGTAGAATAGTGATACCATTAACTGAAATTAGGCATTTTGGTTTATTCTCAGTAAGTTTACCCATTCTGGTCCCTTTCCCACCAGCTTGAACAATCACGTGCTTTATCATGGGTTACACCACTGTCTTACCTAATTCCCCACCTGGATGATTCCTAACAAAATCTGCTTTAGAGTATCCTTTTCTATAACTTATATCAACAGCAATTGAGTCTAGAACCGCAGCAAAAAGCATGTTAGATGCAATCGGGGCAAGATTGAACTGGTCACCTTCTTGTTTCACATCAACGGAAATTAATACTTCAGATAATTGAGAAAGCAAGGATTTTGAATTTGAAGTGACTCCAATAATCCTTGTAAAACCTGTATTTCTAAGAGTTTTTAAAAAAAGAATTAGCTCTGAAGTGTTTCCACTTTTAGAAATTGCGATTACACAGTCATTTTCTGAAAATATCCCCATGCTTCCGTGAAGAGTGTGAACTGGGTCTATAAATATGCTTCGAATGCCTAAGGAATCATACGTAGATGCAACTCTTGAGGCCACATACATGTTTTTGCCCACGCCAGTGAAATAGCATATCCCATGAAGATTGCTAATAACGTCAATAGCTCTATTAACATTTGTAAAGAGGTCAGCCTGTTGGAACAAACTAGTGAAACTATCTAATTGAATTTGCAGACTTTCCCTAAAATTCATTCCAAGGACTATGATATTTATATATTAATTTTTTTCTGGAAAAGTAGTGATTCCACATTTAGCATGCCGTATAACTATTGTTAACTTGCAACATTGTGAT
>JAJZXP010000317.1 GCA_021806345.1 Thermoplasmata archaeon
ACTGCTGAAGGGATAGTGCACCCACACTCACATTTTTAAAAAATGGCTGAATATCACAGTGAGCATTCAGCAAAAATAAAATAGATGTAAAGACACGTACCATGTATTAATATGCAATAAGATTCATTTAAAAATTCGATTGATGGCGAAAGAGAATCTTTTAAATAATGTACGAAATTTCTAATAAGTTCTGGTGATATTCAATTATGAATGAATTTAGTGGCATTATAACTCCAGCAGTTTCACCATTCAATGGCGACGAGCTAGATGAACCGGCCGTAGAAAAACTAATAATCCACCTTCATAAAATCGGTGTATCTGGAGTATTTCCAATGGGAAGTAACGGTTCTTCCCCATTTATTTCAAATAAGATGCACAAAAGAATCCTTGAAGCGTTTTCGAAATATAGAAGCAAAGGCGCATACTTCATGCCTGGTGTTGGGAAAAATAATGTAGAAGATACTTTAGAACTATCAAAATTTGCCGCAGATATTAATTCAGACGCAATCGTTATAGTAACGCCCTATTATCTGAAAGTAAATCAGCAATCCATCTATTCATACTTCGACCGTATCGTTGCCAAAGTGGATTTACCTGTGATATTGTATAATATACCTCAGTTGACTGGAAATACAATAAGGCCTGAAACCGTTCTGCAACTTTCCGAAAATTATTCGAACGTGGTAGGCATAAAAGATTCGAGTGGAGACCTCACTCTGTTTCAGGATTACTTAATCGGTCTTCCTAAAGACATAAAAGTGTTTCAGGGTCAGGATGAACTCTTACTCTCCTCCCTTGTATTAGGAGCAGCAGGAGGTGTCTGTGGATCTACTAATTTTATTGATCTAGCAGTAAGAGTTATGAAATCATTCAAAAATGGCAACGTAGAAGATGCAGCTAGAATACAACAAAAACTGAGTAGGTTGAAGAGCTATTTCAACACCAAGCCTTTTCCTCAGATTTACTCATTTCTTTTCCAAAAATTCATACTTGAGAAAAACTTCACAGGGACTCCTACAATGCTGAATCCTCTAGAACCGTTAGAAATGGCGGAAATATACCAGAGTGTCGTGAAGATGCTGGACCAAAAGAATTGAGGATTTTTGATACATCAGAATCTTATCTGAAAGCAATATTTTAGAAAACAAAAAAATGGTTTATGAGGGGGTATAGTAATGATGAAAAGTATTCACATCATCATTTTCTTGTTCATTTAACGTAAAATTCATCCTCATATAAGAAACGTAACTGGCTAAAAACATCGAGGTGCTCCCTTGAATAGCGGGGAAAAAGTATCAATCACGAAGAGATTCTGCTTTAAAAACATATAAGTATACAATTCTTCTGGAGAACCAATTTAAATTTATCGCCTAAAACGTTGCTTAAAAAAAGTGGGATAAATAATAGGACCAAAACCTTATTTCTCTAACCAATTGTTATCAAATTATTTGTTCCCTGCATCTCTATCGTACTGAAGATAAACTACATGGGTATTGAAGAATTCTAGGATCCCATGCTTTCCATCATCTCCTCCTATCCCAGATCTTCTCCACCCAGAATGGTATCCCTGCATCTCTTCAAAATTCTCTCGGTTTACATATGTTTCTCCAAATTTCAATTCATTTGCTGCTCTGAGTATCACGTCTAAGTTCCTTGAATAAATAGAAGATGTTAGTCCCGCTTCTGAATCGTTCGCTAAGTCTATGGCTTCATCAAGAGTGCGGAACGATCTGATAGGTATAACTGGTCCAAAAATTTCCTTTTGCATTATCTCGCTTTTCTGCTCTGTGTCGGTGATTATTGTTGGTTCGAAGAAATAACCTTTTCCGTTTATTTTTTCCGGATAACCACCGTAGAGTAGTTTTCCCCCCTCTTTTACCGCGTTTAGCACCATTGATTCAACCTTGTTAACAGCGTCACTATTAATGAGAGGCCCCATATCGACGTTGTTATTCATTGGATCCCCTATCTTAACTCCTCTGAAATGTTCCGTAAGCAAGTCTTCAAATTTTTCCTTAACCTTCTCATGTACATAGACTCGCTCAACGTCATTACATATCTGGCCAGTGTTAACTATCCTGGAATTTACTATGTATTTAACAGATTGTTGTAAGTCCGCATCGTCCATAACTATAGCAGGTGCTTTTCCTCCAAGCTCAAGCGATACTTTAGCAACATTTTGTGCCGCATTTCTCATTATCTCCTGACCTGCAGCAATACTTCCTGTGAATGTTACAAAATCAATATGTCTGTTCTTGACAAGGTTTGAGCCAATTTCTCTTCCTGAACCATATATAACATTTACAATGCCCTTTGGAAGTTCAGCCTCAATTAATATCTTAGAAAATTCATAAGCATTGTTTGGCGTTTCGCTGCTTGGTTTGATAACGATAGAATCCCCCGCAAGCAAAGCCGGAGCCATTTTTCGTGCAAAGACGAAGAAAGGATAGTTCCATGGGACTATTCCGGCTACTACACCTATTGGTCTGTAATATAGTAATATATTCTCATTTCTCCTATCACTCTGTATAATCTCTCCATCTATCCTCCTTGCCCATTCGGCAACATACTCAATATAATCGGCTGTAAAATCTACTTCTATTTTTGCATCTCTTAGAAGTTTTCCTTGTTCCATAGCTATTATTCGAGCTAGATTATCTGCTTTGTTTCTGATGAGACTCGATATTTTTTTTAAGTAACGAGCTCTTTCGACTGCGGCTAAGCGTTCCCATTTTCCTTGACTTTCAAACGCATAATCTATGGCCTCATTTAGCTGTTCCAGGCTAGAACCATTGAAGGTTGAAAGCTCCTCCTCTGTCGCCGGATTCCTGTTGACAATTGTTTTACCGTCTCCTTCCACAAGCTCACCGTTTAACAGTAACTTACAGTTTTCAAAATCAGACATACTCTTAAATATCAAAATTACTATTTAAATATAGTCTCATAAATGTACGGAATACCCCGAGTTCAGTCATAATTTCGAAATCCCATCGAATTATTGATTTTTTATTTTTAAAAAAAAGGCTGTTGAAATAGTTTATTCATGATAAATGATGATACAAAATGTCAAAATTGCCTTGATCGATTACGCTTAATACAACACCCGAAAGGATAACGAACGTAACTTATAAAAGAGATGAATTATGAAAGGGGTACACCCATAATACGGTTCTCTCATTCCGCTATTGTGAAATCAATTGGGATATGCTAATTCATTTTCTATCTGATTAAGTATAAAGGACGTCTCATTATACAATAGTCACGACATGTTCTATTTTAAAGGTTTCGAACATGTTCGCACAAATATTAATACAGATTAGCAAAGATCACCTTCTATGACAGAAATTATTTCCGAACTTCACGACATAGAAAAATACAAAATTCTCTTAAAGAAAAAGAAAATAGCTGTTATAGGCTATGGGAATCAGGGGAGATCTCAAGCTCTAAACATGAGGGATTTCGGCTTGGACGTTACCATTGGTAATAGAAAGGATTCTTATTCAGAAACAGCCGAGAAAGACGGATTCAAGGTCATGAGTATAAAGGACGCTTGTATCAAATCAGACGTGATATTTGTCCTTATACCTGATGAGGTACAACCTAAAGTCTTTAACGAGATGATACTGCCATATCTCAAAGATGGATGTACGCTTGTTATGGCATCCGGTTACAATTACTTCTATGGATACATATCCCCCCCAGATAACGTAAATGTTATCATGATTGCTCCAAGAATGATTGGCTGGGGAG
The DNA here is from genome assembly GCA_021806345.1 of Thermoplasmata archaeon. The sequence continues at coordinate 3,751 of JAJZXP010000317.1, forward strand.
TGCGCGATCTATACCTGAAAGGGAAAGGGTACCCAGTGTTGGTTTCGGTTGGTCACGATCATAGTGGAAATTCTAAAGAAGTCCTAATTGGGCTTTCTGCCGCTATAGGTGTATTCCAGGAAGGCGGATGCGCAATAGGATCCAGCTTCAGGGAGGAAACTCTGTTAGATCTTCTCTCAGAACATTCATGGGCAGGGGCAATCTTGTTTATTTTTAGGGCGTACTACGAGGTCGTTACGGAACTCGGTGCATCTCCAGAAGCTGCAATTCTGGAAATGTATGCTTCTGGAGAACTGGCAGAAATTGCTGAGTCCATGAAGGACCTTGGACTCTTTAAGCAGCTTAAGACACATTCTGGGACTAGCCAGTACGGACAGTTGGTATACGGACCGGAATTTGCTGGAGATGCTGTAAAGAATATGATTCGTGAGAACGCTATGGATATACTCAACGGTAAATTCGCCAGAGAGTGGACAAACGAACAGAATTCAGGTATGGTTGTTTTCAGGCGTCTTCACGAAATAAGTGCAGAACATCCAATGGAGAGAGAGGAAGAGGAGTTATATAAGCTCCTGGGTAGAATCAAGTCGAAATGACCGGCGATTGAAACTGCGGCTATCTAAATCCAGTCCAGCGACTATTCAAACTTTTTTTGTCATTTTATGAGTTATATGAGCTATAGCGGCGAGAAAACTGCAGGGGTATCCATTGATATTAACGTTATCATTTCAGGTAATTGATATGAAAGAATAGATGCAAATCTCCTACTTTTATCTTAAAATTAAACATAATTTTTTCAACACATTATCAACTTTTTAAAGTTTATTTGTGTACGTGGGAGTTTATGTTCATAGCACTGAATGGACTCCCTATGGTCCTTTAAAAGAAAGGAAGTCGTAGTTTCGAACACTGCAAATATAAGGCCGAAAATAAATAACCGTAGCGCCAATTACAAACCTAAAGTTTCTTTAACGAGCTCCGTTTCCATTACACATGAATTTTTATGAATGGTTAGATGTGCGGATCAAAATCATCTGTATCACACCCATTTTCTTCCTTATCCTTAGGTTTGATGCGTGCACTCCACGGGTTAGGATAAGTGGAATGGAAAGACCATAAATTCTTACTGATTCAGCTCTAATTTTTATTCTCATCAAATATTAATCGTTATTTGGAGGTTATCAGGTGGAATCAAAAATGTGGTTGCAGGACTTACAGATCCTGGGCCCACGAAAGAACTTGAATAGGAGCCTGAGACGAGGACTGGATCGTAGTATCCTTTCTACTAGAGGCTTCAAGATAAACAAAAAGAATAGGATGGATTTATCACAAGTAATGAAGACGAAAGGAAAGTAAGATCAAGTCCGTGCATAACAATTGCCCCTGCCATTTGAATTCAGAGAATTCGTCTATTTTTTAATAAGCGATTTGGAAAACAGATATATCCGCACATTCGGAAAAATCGTGTAATGTCAACATGGAAGAACTGAGCACTACATGTTTTAATTCTTAAGGGAATGGATCTCTCCATGAAATTAGTTATTTTCCAATACTTTTCATTCTATCATGTTATTATGAGCTAATTTTTTAACGGCTCGACGCAATGTAACTGAAGCTGCCTGTTTTGATACCCCCATCATGTTCGAGAGTTCGCCAAGATCTATTTTACGTGGTGATTCAAAATAACCCAATTTTTCGGCCTTTTTAAGGGTAACAGACTCAACCTCTGTCAACTGAGAGTACAGAGAAAGTATGTCTTGCCCCTCGTATTTTGAACTCCAGCTCAATATCTTTGCAACATTTGTTAGATCTTGTTTAAGATAGCTACTTACCTTCTTCGGTAGAACAATGTTCCAAAGTTCAATACCATCTATTATCTTATTGGAGTACCATAAAAGTGGATAATTTGACATAATGTTTGCTGTCATATATCTAGACGATTCAAAAAATGCTAAATCCAAAATATTTGCTGCTCTCTTCATGCTTATTATTTTACGGATCGTCTTATGTCTTTTGAATTGTTCAATAAACTCAGAAAGTTCTTTGGGTTGATTGCTCTTGACGGATATAATGCCCAGCATCAAAGATTGCTCCAGAAAAGGCTTAAACACTAGTGTTCTGATTGTTACGTTGGAAGAATCTGTAATCCTACCCCAACACCCATCATGTTTAATCGAAACATGAATGGATTCTATCTCATAGAACACTAATGATTATGATATGTTGACGTATAAACATTTCTATTAAAATAGACCCGTGGTAATAACGATTAAGAGAGGTAATAATATGACAGAAAATTTAATGGAAGAGTACGACAACATGAAACTGAGTGCAAGATTTCTTGGTTGGGGAAGTATAGCGGCTTTAGGAGAATTTCTGGATGCTTTTGCTATAGTAGCGTGGTCAGTTGCACTTGTATACCTCGATCCATATTACAAAATTCCCACAGTCTTGGCGGGGCTTGTTCCAGCAATATTTGGCTATTCTTGGGCTACTACCGCGTTTGGAGGGGGGCACATTTCCGACTTGATTGGAAGAAAGAGGCTCTACATGTGGGATTTAATAATCTTTATCATTGGTTCAGCACTTATGGTAATTAGCTCTTTCATGAACTATAACATTGTGGTGCTCATTGGAGGCTATGCACTTGTGGGAATTGGAGTCGGCCTAGATATACCCGCGAGCGAAGCACTAGTTGCAGAGATATCTCCAAGAAGACACCGAGGAAAAATGATGAGTCTAGTCAACATATGGTGGTATATAGGCCCTATAACTGCCCTTTTGATCGCGTTAGTTAGTCCTACAAATCTTGTTGGGTTCCAAATACTATTTACCTTTGCTATTGGATTTGCCATTCTTACCATGATCCTTAGACTGTTGCTTATTGAATCTCCGAGATATCTTGCTCTTAAGGGAGAGGTTCAGAAACTGGACAAGGAGTTAGAGGAAGCGCTTGGGGTTTCAAAAAAGAATGTGGTGCCCGCTCCAGTAGAAAAACTTCGCAACTATAAGTGGAAAGATCTCTTTATGCCTGGATTAGCTGGTTTCACTATATTCATAATGTTCATGAACGTTCTTTGGGCCGTGCCCGCCTCTACCTTTGGTATTTACTTACCTTACATTGCGGCGGATATCGGTAAAACCGGCTTTGTTGGAGGGGTTGTGATGGACCTCATTTGGTTTTTAACAAGTATTGCCGGAATCTTGGTTTACTGGATATATGCCGACAAACCAAATAAAACGGTTAATAGAAAAAACATGTTCATTGTAAGTTCCATAATGGTGGCAATAGGATTTGTAATGTTTGGAATCATACCACTTAAAGATGGTATCGTCGGAGTCCTAGGCGTTGCTATAGTCGGCTTCTTCCAAGGATTCGGAATGTGGCCAATTATATGGTTATGGGGTACTGAGAGATTCCCTACATCCATACGTGCTGCCGGAAGAGGTTTTCTTTCGGGAACGGACAGGTACGTTAACTATAGTTGGACCTTTGCATTTCCAGCAATCCTCCTTGTGCTCGGTTTGAGGTATGTTGCATATATCCTTGCTATAATGGCTATTGTAATGGCAATTTCCGCAGTTTTCTTTGCACCGAAAGGTGGCGAATCACAGAGCTTGGAGCAAATAGAAAGCGAAATTAGCAGTTCAAGGAAGTGAGGAATGTTGGAGGAGAATCCCTTTTTAAAGGAAGGATATAAGTTCATAACCAGAGGAATGACTATCCCTGACGCCGCGATATTTCTTTACGCCTCTTTAACAGGGGAATCTCACCCTGCACACGAAGATGACGTATATGCGAGAAATTCCATTTTTGGCCGTAGAGTCGTTCAGGGTCTCCTGACTTTATCTATATGTCAGGGTTTTCTCTCAAGAGAATACGGAATAGTAGAGTACGGAAAAGCAAATATGGGTATTAATGATGTTAAATTCAAACGTCCAGTATACCCCGGCGATACTATCAGGGTCAAAGGAGAAGTGACTTCTGTTAGAGAATCAAATAAGGATCCTAAAAACAAAATAGTCAGAATAAGTATGAGGGGGTTCAACCAGAACGAAGAAGAGGTTATATCTTATGAGACAGTCCTTCTATTTTGATATTTCATGAAAGGTGGTAATGATATGTTTGAAATGCACGATACTCAAAGGTTAACATACTTAATAGATGATATTACAGAAAAAATTAGAAAGATCATGCATGAAACTGCACATAACTTTCCATTTTCAAGAGATTTGGAAACTAGAAGATGGACTGGAACCGACTATTGTGACTGGAGTGGTGGGCACTGGGTAGGGTTGCTCACAAGAGCGTACGAGAGGTCAAAAGACGAAAGTTTCCTGAAAGAAGCAAAGGACAAGCTAAAAATGATCGAAAAACGTGTTGTAGATGAGGACGAATTCCTGGGTTTTATTTTTCGGTACTCCTACGCGTATCTCTCTGATATGTTGAGCTCAGAAGAGTATAAAGAGTTGGCACTAAAGGCTGCAAATAAGCTTCTGGAAATGCAAAATAAGGAAAACGGATTGATTCCACTTGGCTCTCAGTGTAAGATACTAGGCACGGGGATAAAAGGAGAGGATCTAGCTGGTGTAGACGATGCAATAATCCCTAACACCCTTCTCTTCTGGGCTTACGAAAAGACTTTGGAGAAAAGATACATAGACGTTGCTATACGAAACCTGGATCAATCTATCAAATTATTCATGCGTGAAGATGGCTCGACCATTCACATGATTCGTTTCAACCCCGAAAATGGGCATGTAATACAGAAATGGAATAATCTGGGTTTCGACTCCACTACTACGTGGTCAAGGGGTCAATCCTTCTTCCTGCTCGCCCTTGCATATGGTTTTAACGCTACACATCAAAAAAAATATAGCGAAGCTTATACTAAAGCCCTTTCATTCTATCTTAATATAAACAGAGGTAAGGATCTTACGCCGTACTATGATATGACAGATCCAAACATACCTAATGTTCCTAAAGATGCGTCTGCCTTAGCTATTTTAGCAGAATCCTATCTATTGATGATTAGAAACGGATATACTGACCATAATCTTCTCCAACAAATACTTGATTCTCTGGTCTCTCATATTGACAAAGATGGTGAATCTTCGGTGATTCTGAAGGATTGTTGCTTTGACTACCCAAGAAATATATCAGTAGATTCTGAACTTATTTTTGCCGATTATTATTGTTATGATTTTCTCTTGAGATTAGAAGAGTATATCAAGGTGATGAAATATGAATGAAAACAAAGTATTGTTCTTTAAAGTCGGAGAACTTCCAGTCCCTTCCGCAGAGGTTTATTACATGCAGAAATTTGATACCTGGGAGACTATAAACTTTTACGTATTCTATCTGCGTATAAATGGGAAGAATATATTAATTAACACCGGTGTCCCAGATAGTCCAGACAATCTCGCAAACTATTGGAAACAATGGGACAGTAGATCTAAATTTATAAAATACTATTCCATGCGGGAAATACTTAACAAAATAAATCTTACATCTGATGATATTAATTACGTATTCATATCCCCATTAGTTGGTTATAATACGGGGAACATACATCTATTTGATAATGCAAAGATTATGATTTACAGGGATGGGTGGATAGACTTTTGGGCTCCAAATTTAAAGAGAGGATCGTTTTCAGATCTACCTCTAGAGGTTATAATTGAAAAACCAGTTCTATGTAAACTTGTAACTGAACAGAGAGAAAACATAGTCCTCCTTTCAGAACAGAAAATAGAGGACTTGAATGCTGAAATAATGTTTGGAGGTGTGCATCACAGAAGTAGCATGATCATTGTCTTTAATATAAATGGAAAAAGGATCGCATTCACGGACAGTATCTTTAAATTAGAAAATTTTAGCAAACGTACTCCTATTGGAATATTGGAAAGTATTGACGAGGCGTACGAAGTTTTTAACAAACTTGATAAAGTTGATATTATAATACCAATCTTCGATCCTAAGCTCGAAGAAAGATTCCCGGACGGGATGATAAGGCTATGAATAATGAAAATGAACTTAATAACAAAGGTAAGAAGAGATTAATACCTGAATTTGGACCACTTCGCGGGCTTAAAGTTCTTGATACCTGCAGGTACGGTGCATGTCACCTTGGGGCCACAATACTAGCGGAGTTTGGAGCCGAGGTCATACACATTGATACGCCACCTTTCGAGCCTCCAACTTCAGATAGCTACCGATTTAGTGAACCGCTGATGCCACCATTTTCGAAAAATCAGGTCTCTGCTCATGGAGTTCAAAATGGTCGAAACAAACTTGCGATAGGTCTTGATTTTCTGAAGTCCAAGGAGGGGAGAGATGTCTTTAAAGAGCTTGTGAATTGGGCTGATGTTTTCATAGAAGCTTCGAGGCCTGGCACACTTGACAGGCATGGCTTCAGTGACGACGATCTTAAAGCATTAAATAAAAAGATATCTATTGTTCACCTATCTGGTTTCGGGCAAACAGGTCCAAAGAAGGGAGATCCAGCGCACGATCTGGACATTCAAGCCTACAGCGGATTTGCAAGTCTTGTTGGATACGAAAAAGAGCCGTTGAGAGTGCCTTGGGTTATTGCTGACTATGTGTCTAGTATCTGGATAGCCTTTTCATCTGTTTTAGCCTATTTAACAACAAGATCGAGCGATTCTGGGGATGTTGTCGATATTGCTCAATATGAAATGCTGGTAAGGATACTGGACCCTTATTACTCTTTCCTGGCGTCATATCCTGAGGCGAAGGAACCCAAGAGGCAAGGAAACGAACACCCTGACCTATTTCCATATGGGTTCTACAAATGTGCAGATGGTTGGATATCTGTGTCGGCACCATATCCAGCGACCTGGACTAGATTGAGGAAATTGCTTGGCTTCGCTGAAATCTATGATGACATTAAATTCAGAGAAACTAAGAGGGAGGAAATAGAGAACACTCTCAGAAAATGGCTTTCCAAGAAGACAGTTGAGGAGGCTGAAAACACCTTGAAACTCGAGAGTATTCCTACTTCTAAAGTAAACAGTATTCTTGATTTTCTCAACGATAAGCACGTTAAGGAACGCAATCTCATTGTCGAGTGGGATGATGAGAATATAGGGAAGGTGAAAGGCATAGACGTGGTTCCAAAGTTCACCTCGAATCCTGGTAGAATCTGGAGAGGTTTTCCAAGACTTGGTCAGGATACAGAAACAATCCTAAGCGAAATACTAGGATATTCTGAAGATAGAATAAAGGATCTCAAAGAAAGGGGTGTTATTGCTTGAAGTCGAGAGCAGCGCTTTTGACAGAGTTCAGGGCAAAAATGTCTATCGGGGAGATAGATATTAAGGAGCCACGAGGTGAATCTGTTCTTCTACGTATTCTGGGTGCGGGTGTCTGCGGAAGCGATGTAGAGATCTGGAAAGGGAACATTATAAGAAAAGGATTTGAATTGCCTTTTGTTCTTGGCCATGAGAACGTTGGAGAGGTGATTAAAGTCGGAGAAAATGTGAAAAACATAAAGCCTGGCGACAAGGTTATCGTTTATGCAGTTTGGGGTGATCTGACATGCAATTTCTGTTTAGAGGGTCGCTTCAACCTTTGCATTAATATGGCTGTTCCCGGGCAGTCATTCTTTTATGGAGGCTTTTCAGATTACATGTATATAGATTCGTATCGATTTCTCCATAAGCTGAAGAGGAGCGATGTCGTTGATTTTGCTCCAGTTGCCGATGCGGGTACGACATCATACTCTGCCGTAAAGAAGACATTGGCTGAAATCGGTAACAGAACAGATTCTACGGCCATAATATACGGTGTTGGTGGAATCGCGCTTTATACCATTCAAATAATGAAAGTTTTAGCACCGATGGTACCAATAATCGCAGTTTCTCGCAAGGATGAAAAACTAAGGTTTGCAGAGAAATTAGGGGCAGACATTGCAATCAGGCCAACGGATCTCGAACAAACGGTAAAGAGTTTTACTTCTAACGATGGGAAAATCTCGGCAATTGATCTTGTCGGTTCAAAGGAGAGCCTATATAATATAAGTAAATCATTGTATCCAAGGGTCAATTCCTCTATCGTTCTCGTTGGACTATATGGCAGCGAAGGTACGTTTTCAGTTTTTGACATTGTAGGGTATGAAAAGAAAATAATCGGAAGCAACTACGGTACAATGCTCGATTTCATAGATGCCAGTAATCTACTTGAACAAAACAAGATCAAATCATTCGTGATAAGACACCCGTTAGATGATGTGAGCTTGGCTTTGGACGAGATTCAAGAAGGTTCAGAAATAGGCAGGCACGTATTATGCCCTTGAGAAAGCTTCGAACAACAGTATGAAGAGATATTCTGGTAAAATGCTCAATTTCTATGTTGACAACGTAGTTAAAAATAAGATATTTTGAATGGGTATATGGTTTATTTACGCGTTAGACCATAATCGAACGAGTCACTGTTACAAGTGTTTTACACACTGTGCAAAAATCAACTTCTATCAGATGAGGTTTTTGCCTATATTGATTTCTGCTCTATAATTGAAATAAAGGTTGCATGAAAGGCTAACGTTTGTTGATAGAAACTCCAAATAGATTTGCTCCGCACAAACGCGCCTTATCTTCTTCCAGAATACTTTAAGCAAGCGATTGTAGAGCGCTATAATCCGTCGGAGTGGTTAAAGGTTTAATAAAATTTCACAAAACCAGATTTTGAATGATAATGGCTACCTAGATAAGTCCAACTTGAAACTTTGTTCTATATTCTTTAATATAGCTTCCAATGAAGAAAGATCCGATTCTTGCATAGCTATTCTAGGCTCACGCATTTGTATACTATTTATAATACCCCTTCTCTTGAGTATGCGTTTTTCAATGTCGACGAACGACACAAAATGTGAAATCACATAGTCAAGGTAGGGATTTAGCCTAGATTGCTTTTCCATAGCTTCATCCCGACGATTCAACAAAAATAAGTCGTAAATGGAAAGATATGTTTCTGGAATAGCAGCTCCAGGTACTGTTCCTGCCACGCCAGATTTTAATTCTTCCAGAAAATACTTTCCCACCATCCCACCTAAAATTGGTATCTTTCTACCTGGGGAATTAAGGTATTTCTTTATCTTTTCCAGGTGACCGGTACCTTCAATTTTGAGAGCCGATATGTTTCTATGTCTATTAACAAGCTGGGATATCTGTTTTGCAGTGAATGAGATTGATTTATGAGATCGGTAGTCTTGAACGATAACGTCGATATCCACGGCGTTGCATATATCAGATATATACTTCATCAAGCCAGCCCGGGCTTCTTGAATAAAAGGGGCAAAATAGGGATATGAGACTACTATCCCATCTGCACCTATTGATTCGGCATGCTTGGCAAGGTAAATGGATGGAAGTAGTCCAGAGTGAGTTACTCCAACGAACACCGGCAAATCACCGTTAGCGTACTTTACCGTTTGCTCTGCCACCGTCATTCTCTCTTTATCGCTCAATTTATAAAATTCACCTCCTATTACAAGGGAAAATATTCCATTGACCTCTTTATCTACTAGGAATCGCACCGTTCTTTTCAGGTCATCTAATTCGAGATCTCCATTCTTTGAGAACATTGTCGGAATTGCAGGAAAAACCCCTTGGTAATTGATATTTGTCTTCATTCTCATTCTCCATCTTTAATGCAGAGAAAATTATTGTACATAATAATCTGACAATTAGCTTACTATAGTAATCATTTCGATATATATTCATTTTCTATAGGAAATGTACGGAAAAACTTTTAATTTAAAGGTCAAATAACTATGTGTGAACAAAAATGAAAATAGCGAGTATCGATGTTATTCTAACGGAGTCTATAGAGCAACCAATATACCCATATGTAAAGCCAACCGACTATTACCTCGACACCTTGGGGCAGATCTCTCCTGTCAAAGCAGCTCTGCTTGATCAGATATCATTTCTAAGGTTAAAGACGGATGAAGGTATAGAGAGCTATATATCAGTTTCAAAAGTCGTGGCAGATTTTGCATTGAAGATATCGAAAATACTTTATGGTTTTGATCTGACAGAAACTAGTAAAGCATGGGATCTGCTTTACAGATACACGATGCCTCTTGGACGCGGGGGACTTGTGATGCATTCGATTAGTGCAATAGATCTCCTAATGTATGATGCATTGGGGAAATCGTTAGGCCTGCCAGTCTATTCTTTAGTTGGAGGCAGGACACGTGAAAAGATAAGAGCGTATGCGAGTCATCTCCATCCACTTCCAGCTGAGGAACTTGCGAAAGAAGCGATAGGGTATGTGGAAGAAGGCTATAGAACAATGAAAATGAGGTTTGCTGCTGGACCATCTGATCCATACGCCGTTGAGAAAAACGTTGGTTTGGTGAAGACAGTAAGAGATACAATTGGTTATTCGTTGGAGTTAGCTGCAGATGCCTGGATGTCTTGGAATTACAATTTCGCTAGGACTATGATAAATAAACTAGAGAAGTATGAGCTTGCTTGGGTTGAAGAACCATTGCTTCCAGACGATTTCGAAGCTTATAGCCTTTTGACTCATGCAGTAGAGACTCCAATTTCCGCGGGCGAACATCACTACTTTTTGCATGATATGAAAAGACTCCTTGATGCAGGAGTTAGAATCTTACAGCCCGACGCGGTATGGACTGGGGGTATGACAAGCGTGAAGAAAATAGCAGCCTTGGCGGAAGCTTATGGTGCGATAGTTATACCTCATACTAGCAATATATATAATCTTCATTTCACTATGTCTGAAAAAGAGGCGGTTGCTCCGATGTCAGAATTCCTCACAAAGTACAGAGAGTGGATGGAGCAACACGTAACCAACGTTCCAAAACCGGATAAGGGTTATTTCACCGTGCCAGAGGGAAGTGGTTTTGGACTCAAGTATGATTTCCACTGAAGATACTTTTCAGTTAGAAATTATTAAAGTAGGAGAAACTCAGTTTCCTGCACCTGAGGTCTACTGGATGAAAGGTTGGGGAAAATGGGAAATTCTGCAATTTCACATGATCCTTGCCCATAATTCAAAGGACAATTTATTAATAAATACAGGTATGCCACTTGATCTCTCTTACAGAAACAAAGCAATGATAAAATTTGCAGGAGAGCGTGCTTTGTTCAAATCCTATGATTCAATCAGTCAATTAGAGAAGCATGGTTTCAGGCCCACTGATATTCGCAACGTAGCTGTGACTCCAGTGCAGGATTATACGTGCGGTCGCCTTGACGAGTTTGTAAATGCAACGATCCACATAAATAAAAAAGGGTGGATTGAGGACATTCAAGATCCGATAGACAAGGAAATAAAAGATCCGTTCTTGTATATGCCTAAAAATATACGAAATTTTGTGACCTCAAAGGGCAATGACAAAATACGCTTCTTTGATGGAACGTCCCCTGAGGTACTTCTGCCCGGTATAACTGCTATTCCGGTGGGATGTCATCATCGTTCATCAACCGCATTTGCTATCAACACAAATGATGGAATCAAAGTGTTTAGTGACGTAGTATTCAAGTACAGGAATCTTGAATCCGGCATCCCTATTGGTATCGCTGAGAACCTTCACGAATGCCTGGAAGCATACAAACTCCTTTCGCAGCTTGGGAAAGTAATGCCTGCATATGATCCAGATCTCGTATGATTTTAAAGTAATCAGGTCATTAAGCTTTCGAGCAGGTCCAGAAGCAAGGTTACTAACTGTAACATATATGGTTTATTTAAGCCTTAAAGTAGAATAATAAATGCATATTATTAGCTTTTTTTCCACCTGTGCATTGTAAAGCTTCATCCCGTTTCCAAATTCTCTCCTAGCAGTGTCGCTCTAAGAATTGGTGATACGCGATCTTCATCTAAAAAACAACGTTTCTAATGCGAAAGAAGGAATCTTGCCAAACCGCGAATTATAAGAGAATGAAGCCAGAGGATAGTGATCCAACATTAATCATCTATCTCTCTCATTCATGAAAAATAAAGCCCGGATGTCATAGCTATGGTGCCTGAGGAAACAATAAGTCCGTAACTTGTTATTCTCAATGACATATTTAAGCAGAAGGTTCTCGATAATATTCCGAAATTCTCACGTAATCTTGCCTAGATCGAATGTACTATCTTCCTTGCGTCTTTTTCTCTACATTTCTATGTTTTAAAGATATGTCACTAAATAGCTGTGGTTTATGCCTTTATCGTCCAAAGAACCGGACCCATAATATATATAAATATTTGTATGAATTTGGCTTTGGGACAATATTATTTCAGGTACAGTTCTCTGTAATCCTTGATCATCTCCGGGTCTGTGTGCCTCAGGTAGCTGTACTGCCTGAGGTTGTGCATGTTGATCTTCAGTATCTCCT
>JAJZXP010000073.1 GCA_021806345.1 Thermoplasmata archaeon
TGCTTAAAAGGTGGCATAAACTCGAGGCAATGGTGCCCTTTCCAATGCCTGAAAGAACTCCACCAGTAATAACCACGTAACGCATTTATCTTAATCATCGGGTGAATTATAAACTTAATCCTCAGTCCGTAACAGAATAAAAAGGGGATCTGTGGAGATCAGATCCTAGTGCTCTCATGCCTGTAGCAGTGGGCATCCATGGTTATCTCTGCAATGTCAGTGGAATACATCCCTATCCTGGATATTTCCTCTGTAATGGTGAAGGGTGGAATTTTCTGTATATCTATTAGGCCTATTAACTTGCCAAATCATTGAACTCGAAAAAATTCACTTTAATATACAGAGATGTGGACCTCTGGAAAAATTTTGATGAATATCTAAAGAATTATTAAGATTTAATTTACGTAAAAATTTATATGACTTTATAATGTAGTTATATAGAATGAGAATTACCAATATTAATATTGAGAATTTCAAAGCAATAGATTCACTTCAATTCAATCCTCGAATGCTCAATATATTTGTTGGGAGAAACAATACTGGCAAGACTTCAATTTTGCAGGCAATTGATTTAGCTTTTGATGAAGATGAATTTTCATTCTTTTTTCTCACTCAACCGTCGGCTGCTCTAAAATATGGTGAGAATAAAGCGAAGTTAGAGATGAAACTTGTAGAAGATAAACGGTCATTTGTTGGAGTTGAAATTAATCGGGAAATAATGAAAGAACTAATCTCTGAATTAGAGAATAAGGTAAATGTAACATTTGAAACCGCATTAAAAAGAGTACAGGATTCGAACAGAAAGACCCTTAAAAACGAGGAAAAGAAGCGCAGAGCAGTGGAGATTGAAAAAGAATTAAAAGAACGGATAAACTCTGAACTTATTCTAGAAATGGTGGATAAGGTTCTGTTAACAGAATCAGCAAAAGAATCTGTTAATCTAATTGTGAACGGCAAAAAACAATTTTTAACAGGTTTAACAATTTATATAATGACTGAAAAAATAGTTATTCAAATTGCAGAAAAATTAAACATAATGAAATTCTTTGGATGGAGCAAATCTAGAACTTCAAATTTTATGAAAATAAGCCAAGTCAGTGATCAGTTTAACAAATATCTTCATTCACTGTATGAAACTGAGAATAGTGGAAAGGAAGAGGAGAATGTTTCTTCACCTATATTCATTACAGATCCGATTGATGCGATTAATAAAGTAAAATTCGACAAAAAGAGACTTGAAGGCATTGCTCATGAAATAGAACAAATTATAATAAATGATAATATTGTTCCCGGTCTTACCCGATTCAATTTCAACAAAATGGTCTTCGAAGGAGTAGAGGAAGACGTTTCTATGGACAGCATGGGTGATGGGTTCAAAGCCTTAATTGGCATCCTAGCATCACTTTATCAACGACCAAAAAATACTATTGTTCTACTTGAGGAACCTGAGGTACATATGCACCCTGGTTATTTGCAGGAATTGGCAAAGTACTTGGTAATTTTGTCAAGAACACGCAATATTCAGCTTTTCATATCAACACATAGCATGGATTTTATACAATGTTTTCTTGATATTGATTCGCAATCCTCTCTAGATTCAAAATTCGTCAAATCGGAATTCTTAATGTTACGCATGAGTCATCTGAAAAACGTTGTAGTTTCAGAAGAAATTGATTATATTGAGGCAGATAGGGCAATAAAAGATCTTGAATGGGATTTACGGGGAATCTGATTGAAATTTCTTTATCTTGTAGAAGGAAAGCATGACTGCAAGTTCGTTAGTATTACGTTAAATCAAAAATATTTGCTTGATTTATCCAAGATACAATGTTATTTTAATGAAGGTTCCAGAGATAATAAAAGATTGAATGAGTCTGTAATGGTAAAAAGGTTTCTGAGTAAATGTTCACCATATACTGCATTAATTAAATCTGAGAATGGTAAAAAAAACCTAATTAGTCTTTTAAAAAAAATTTGCATTCCGGAAGCATACAGTCAAGAAGATTTGAAATTAATAGTGATTTTCGATCATGATGAAAAAAATCCGGTTGTTGAATTTAGGGAAATTTTTACTGTGATAAAAGATGCTTTTCAGGACTTAACTTTTGAACCAAGTCATGACATCACACATAGTGATATTGGGCATTCTATCTCATATTCCATAATAAAAATAAGTAGGAATCGAAGGGAGGAATTAAACAAGATTCACTTCTTTTGTTTTTTTGATTCATTAGAGAAGGTTATAGCAAGGAAGTTTGGGGAGGACACATCGATAGATGAAGGAATTGTGAAACTTTGCAATTGTCTAAAAGGGGTTAACTTTCTGCCGGATTGAATCCTTCCTTATAGTTAAGCTTTACAACACTTCATTTTTCGAACCGTTCATCAGTTATGATACTTATATCATAATATTCGTGGACATTATAGATTGCAAATAAAAATGATGGGGACTTCACTCTAGGCAGGAACGAAATGCTCATTTTTTGCTCTTTCCGTTGATCAGATCCTGGTGCTCTCATGCCTGTAGCAGTGGGCATCCATGGTTATCTCTGCAATATCAGTGGAATACATCCCTATCCTGGATATTTCCTCTGTAATGGTGGATGTTGAGATATTCTTCCCCCTGATCTTGCTTAACATCTCTTTTTTCTCCTTGATCATTTCCTTTTTGCTTACCAGATCATTGACTTCAAAAAGATTCACATTGAAATACAGAGTGGCGGCCTTCTGGAAAAGTTCGCTGCAGAACTCAAGGAAACCTTTCAAGGCGTCTATCTGTTCCTTCTCCATCCTCTCTCCCTTTTGAAGTGTGTTGCATA
>JAJZXP010000180.1 GCA_021806345.1 Thermoplasmata archaeon
GTATCAGACATCTAAAGATTATTGTGTACCCACACCATTAGAGTGTCAGGACCCTTTAAAATTCTGTGTTTCTAAGAATATCAAATCGGATAGGTGTAAAGTCACGTTGTAATCATATATTTCGTTACTTTCAATTTATTATATATGGTTAGAGACTTTCCTATTAGATCATCGAAGAATTGTTGCATCGTTGTGCATTTTTCCTCTCGTAAAATAGCGCCTGCCCCTATTATTATATTGCCTATTTTCTTCCAAGGTATTTCTTGAATCATCCCATCGTCAAGAAGAATTGCGATGTTTTGATCTATTCCCTGAAGAAATCCAGAAATTACTTCTTTGAAACCATTTTTATCAATTATTTCTATTCTAACGGGCAGTCTTAGATTTTCTTCCTCCCTATACTTTTCAAAGGCCCATGAAACCAAGTAATCTTTCTTATCATTAAATTCGTGGGTGAGGAATACCGAAATCAACAATTCTATTCCTAGAAGTGCGACTGGAACAATAGGATTAGAAGTAACATAACTAAGAAAATTAGATGGCCCTATTATCGCAAAGATGCCTATTAACAAGTAAAACCATACGAAAGTAATTAGAAATAAATCCTGACTCAGGCTGACGCTAAACTCCTGTATCTGTGGCTTTAATACAGTGAAAATATGCTTTTTGTGCTCCGTTAGGAGAAATTGACTAAAGTCATCTACAAGATAATAATATACAATGAAAAATAATGAAACCGATGATGATATCAGAAGTGAAAGGATTCCTGTGACAATTCCTTGAGTAACTTTACAAATAAAGACTACTATGAGATAGATAATAAAAAGTAGAATGAAATGGTAGGTCCTAAAAAAAAGAGGCTTTAACTTGACCCCTTCGTCAACGAAAGAAACTGAATTGTAGAACTTTGAGAATAATGGACTAGACCTTGTAATTTTTCCTAAAGTGGCTTTTCTGGAGTTTTTGGAAAAGACGATGTGATTGCTATTGAATAAATGTGAAAGTTGGAACAGAAATCCAATTATTGTTAAGATAGAGGAAAGGTAGAATACAAAAATCCAAAATAAACCCCAAGTAATAGGCATACTTTTTGTTGAAGCAATATAGATAACTAAAACTTTATGGAGATCAACTTTGGTCATACAACAAAACTGAAGATATAACCTATCGATTTAAGTAATGGCAATAAATAAACAAGATAAACAAACTATATCTACCCTCAAAGTCTATCAATTCTAATGCACAGTGACCCCAATCGTTTGAATATAGATTCAATGGGCTTTATTCGAAAATGTGGAACCTGTTAAAAGAAAGAAGCCCTGACCAAAATCAATCTCACCCCTCTCTCCAGTTTTCAAATGAATTTGCTCACTATAATTCACTGGAAGGCCTCCTTTGAAATTTTTTCTAGATCTTCCTGGTTAACCACTGCTTTTTCGTTCCTCATCAGAAAGGCCACCGTTCTCTGAAACAACCCAGATTTGCTGACTTCCGGGTGAGATTCAAGCCAGTTTGCTTCTTCTTCTGTTACAGTTACCAAGTATTTGTATGAAGTCATTGTCTACCTTCTATGTTAGAAGATATAAGCTATATCTATAAATAACTTCTGTCTTCTATGATAGAACTTAAAAAACAATAATCTATATGCATACATGGATTATAATCCACAGATTGGAAGGAATAGGAAAACTTGAAAAGAAATCCGGATTGCTTAGATTAATGGTTTTTTTATATGAGCATGATGAATACATGTTATCTGATATATGGGACGATTCCGGTGTATCAAGAAATTCTGGCTCAGGTGCCATGGAACTTTTAAAAAAATATGGCCTTGTGAAGAACAGGATAGATGATTCGAAGTACCCTCCCAGATATCTTTATTCATTAACTGAGAAAGGAAAGAAGGTTGCTGAGAAACTGAAGGAGATTGAGGAGATTCTTAATGGGTGAAAAATGTGAAAGAGATATTATTATGCAAGAACCAGAGGTATTACACCTTGAAGTCGACCACGACGGGCGCATGCTCACTAACTTTATGGGAGGGAAATAAGTGCAATACCCTAGAGAGATAGATATTTCCGGAGAAACTAAGAAAAGAAGACGAGAAATTTCACAGGAGGAGGAAGAGATGGCTTATATTTGCAAAATGAGAGGATACGAGTGGGTACCAGGCTTTCCTCGCTTGGGAGGATGGGTCCATGGGTACTGCAGAAAGAGAAGTGTTCGCGCCCACCTTGAAGCGGAACTAAATCTCCCTCCTGTTGTTAAAATTCGAGGCAGAATTGGGATAAAATCAGGAACCGCTGGCATGGAGAAGGATAACGACGAAGAATCATAAAGCGAAGAGAAAAAGGCCAATAATGTGAAAAACAAGAGGATGACGGAGTGAGCGGCGTAGTTAAGTTGATGTCAGCTGCTATGGAATTAAGTGAAATCAAGGATGAATTCACGGATGGAGCTGCTATTCTTAAAGAGACGAAAAAACTGAATCTCGTGAAACTAGTGATAAAAAGTTTGAAGAATCCGCAATTGTATTTGACCAGCTTAACTGAGAATGGTAATGATAGCGGACATGCTCCTCAAAATTGAGAGTATCATGATTGCTGATAGGCGATGAAAATGGGAAGTGATGAGAATGCCAATTAATGAGACAAATTTAGAAAGGTACATAAGAAAAGGATGCGAGAGCACTGAAGGCAGAGAATCGGTGTTCAGAGAGTCAATAGTAAGTAGATTGCTAATGGCCATGGGTTGGGAAGACGAGGATATAGAACTCGAGAGACCGATGACAATCGCATCTGGAAGAACTATCCGGGCAGATTACGTGCTCACAGTAAACGGAACACAAGTGGTTATAGAAGCTAAGCCTACTACGCAGCCTCCAGAGTTGTTCTACAACGAGCTTACATCCTACATGAAGCAACTAGAGGCAAACTATGGATTTGTTTATAATGGAAAAAAACTTGCTCTTTTCGCCAGACAACCCTTCCCGGGCTGGGATACGACCCCTGCAATCTTATGGGAGTGTGGAAACGATATAGATGTATTTGAGGCCCTATCTCGTGAGAATATCCCTCACGGACTAGAAGATTTCATTCGAAGATCTAAGCAAGATGCCACATTGGACAGAACAGTAAACGATAAGTTTGAAGAAATTTTTAATAGTACAGTACGAATAATTCAGTCAGCAACAGACTTGCAAAATGAATTCATAAGCGCAAACCTCAAAATCACACTAGAGACTCCTAGGATCAAAAGGACAGCACCATCTTCGCAATTTAACGATTCAAGCGGTGCTACAGCTGACCAAGGTACATCCCCCACCTCCATTTTAAAAGAGAGTCTAAGCACATTACCAGAAGGAGAGGTAGTCATATGTGCATCATCAGGCAAGCAGGACGATGAAGTTGGAGAACGATGGATGTTACGATATAATGCATGGAGATCGGTTAGAATGAACAGAAATCCAGTATATTTTGCTCTTTATCAGGGTTTCCCACACTCTCAGATCAGATTGTTCGCAAAAATACGGGAGATCAGAAATTCAAATGATCCTTCACTAGCCACTGTCAACCGGATTCCACAATATGGCGATGGCGAGGATGGCAAGAAAACTATTCTACTGGAACCAAATTCTGTGAAGATACTTCTGGACCCAATAGATAAAGCTAGCTGGGGAGGCATTCGAAACATTAGATATACCACACTTTTAAAATTCATCAGAGCTAGAACACTTGATGATCTATAAATTTGAAAGATTTGGAAGAGATTTTAAGGGAGTGAAAACGTGAAAAACAAAGGAATTAGAAATAATTCGAGTAAAAGCCGTAAGACAGATGCCACTTCGAGAGTAGTAGAGGATAGTTTTTTTGACATAATACGGAAATCGGCAAGAATGGCGGACGTTAAAATAAATGATTTAAATCAGTACTATAAAGAGGAATACAAAGAGGAATCATGGTCGGAATATGAAGCAACTTACAGTGCAATCCTATACAAAGAACTAACAGAGAGTATAGATTATAAAATGATAACAATGGAGAACCGGGCTGAGTCCCAAAAAAATGGTGTTAAAAGGAAAAAATATGATATTTGGATAACAAAAGGTGATATCTACTATATACTCGAAGTAAAACGGTTTGGTGTTAGTACAAAGACCGATGGTTTGCGAGGTGTGAAAGATAAAAAGGGAATCTACGGTGACTTAAAGAAGCTGGATGCCCTCATAGGGACCATAGGGCCTAGGGATACCTACGGCATTGCGATAGGATTCTTTGAAGGCAACGACTCTATAACTTTAGATGACATTGATTCGAAATTAGACGATGAAATATGGGGGCTGTTGGACAAAGAACCCAATCTAAAACTTTTAATTTGTGCGGGAGGTAAATGTAAATATGTTGGGGAATGAGGAAATTTTGAAGGGGTGAAAACATGGTTGAATCTACTCATAAAATTGAACAAGTTGCAGCAGAGATTGGGAAGATTCTTAAGGGGGGTGAATTCATAGAAACTCCATTTGATCAACCTTTCGAAGAGGAGAGCCATGGAGACCCAGATCAGCGAGACGATGATGCGAACTTCTTTGATTCCAACTTTGCAAAGAACATAGAAGCCGTTGATAAGAAGGATATTAGGAATATAGTATTTGATGAAAAGATCAGATTCTTTTTGGATGGTTCCCTAAGAACTAAGTTCCTTGGTGAGTACGTTGACCGAGATCAATCTTTTCCAATACTTGCTGCAGAAGTGGCGTGCGCTGTAATGAAAAAGAGTGAAAAAAAACTAGATCCTGCGTCAGTAAATTGGCGATTAGTTTTTATTTTTCCACATAAAGGCACTGGACTTCTCGCAGACACACAGTACAGCAAGCTAAAGAATTTGAGTGAGGGTTTGGAGAGGTCCAAGTCTCCATTCCGTATAGAATTCCTTGAAAAATCCGATGCTCGTGACGTAAGATATTCCATGCAAGGAAAGGCTAGAGACGTGATGCATAACCTAGAGCACGAAACCGCTAATTCTTTGACAAGGAACGAAGGTGATTGGCTGATTATGGATGGCGCTATTAGAAAAGCTGAATTTCTGACGCTGAATAATACCATTGGCGTAGCCAAATCTTTCAGCAGAAAGCCGCACTTTCAAATTGGCACCACCACATTGAACATTACGAGGTATCTGTCAGGGATCAAAGAAGGTGAAAGAAGCGCGATTTTCAAAAAAGACAGTGCACCTGAGGTTGCCTTCTGGTATTTAAGGATAAGGACTTTTCCACCCATGGAGCCACTGGGTGGATTCGTAAAGATAGATTTTAAATTTGAGGATACTTCCCTAAGCGAGAATGATGTAAACATTATCGATCAACTCTCATCCGAGATTTATTCTATGAGGAGTCCGTCCGTTTATCCATATCCCAGATGGCCATCATTCCTGTATCCTATAAGGGTGGCCGAAGAGACTATGCAAAGCACGTTTCTGAACGAAGAAATGTTAGGATTGTATGGCCACATGTTAAAGGAGGCAATATTTTGAATATGGAGATGAAGAGATGGTAGAAGATAAAAAAGAAACGAAACCTGAGGACCCAATTGGAAGAACAAGCACACCTGAAAGGAATCCAAATACATCAGGAGAATTCGCATTTTGGTTAGATAGCAGTGTCAGACTGAACCCATTTGACTTCGTTGTTGCAGAGCATGTGGATGGAACTAGAACAGTTGGCACGATTACCGAACTTTATGCTCATTCAGATTCTAAAGGCTATTTAACAGATTTCATAGGAAGTAATCTAGGAAATCCAAGTTCAGTTCCGTACGTTGAAAGAGTCAAAACCACTGTGGCAAAGGCGGAGGTTCTCAGAAATATGAGAAAGGATGAGGCTGAAGAACTGTACATGCCTGTTCCAAGTGGTAAGAGCGTATTCAAAGCAGATTTTGATGCTATCAGTTCGGCCCTAGGGTACGATAAATTCAAAGGTGTTTCCATTCCTGCCGGATTGATTCATCAAAGTTATGGCATCTCGTTTCCGGTCTTGGTAGATTCAGACTACCTTTTAGGCCCGGAATCGGCGCACATGAACGTCACCGGGATCTCCGGCATAGCTGGGAAGACCTCGTATTCAATGTTTCTCCTTTATTCAGTTTGGGAAACTCTTAAAAAACAACGATCAAAGATGAGTGCCGTGATTTTCAATGTTAAGCACTCTGACTTGCTACATATTGACGAAAAACCAGAAGATCTAAGGAAAGAAGACCTAGAAATGTATAAGACTCTTGATTTGCCTGTTGAGCAATTCAATAATGTCAAGTATTTTCTTCCTCGCGATCCTAGCGGTAACCCAGATTCAGATTCTCCCCCTTCTAAGCATGAGATTTACGCTTTTACACTCCAGGATGTACGTTCAGACTTAGACTTGCTTTTCAGCGAGCTCCCTGACCAGTCATTTACGATCGATGCATTTAGCAGTTACGTTCGGGACTCTTGGAATGGGAACTCGATTTCGTTCACTGATTCCTCAACTGGCAAAGGCACTGGGAAAACTTATAATGCCAGCACATGGACAGAATTAATTGGGGTGCCTGATACTGTCATAGGCAACGCTGTATACAACTGGCAAGGTCACCCAACTCCACACAGAATTAAGAGGGAACTGAGGAATCTTGCTTCGACGACTTCTGGTCTTTTTGTTAGCCGGAGATCTCCAAGCGAAGTACTCCTAGGAGAGAAGGTCGTTGAAAACATCAAGAACGGAATGATTAGCGTCATTGATATTTATCGAATACCAACTAGAGTCCAACCTTTTGTGGTTGGACATGTTATGAGGGAGATAGAGAATTACTATCGAGGCGTTGACAGTAAGTACCTCTTTCCACTTATTATATTCATCGACGAACTAAATACCTTTGCTCCCGATAATGATCCTCCCAATGCAATTACGTTGCAAATCGTTGAAATCGCGAGAAAGGGACGAGGGAGAAAAACATCTCTCTTCGGTTCTCAACAATTTAAGAGTCAAGTTCATCGTCAGGTCTGGGGTAACTCTTCGCTAGGTGCAATTGGAAATGTGGGTAGCGAAGAGCTTTATACGCCTCCGTACAGAAGTTTAAATGACAATTTGAAAAGACTGATTCCCAGTCTAAGGCAGGGGGAACTTGTTGTTTCGTTTAAAAAGTGGAGGTCGCCGATAAAAATATCATTTCCCTTGGCACCATATAAGAGACCGGGAAAATAATGTGAATAGCTTACTATTATATTTGTGGGGTCAGATAGCATGAGAACATCTATGGTGGTTATTATTGTAAGTGGTGTGAGGTTGAACACAAATGTGTTATATAAAACATTCTCTCCTTTATGAGCTACTGTTACCAATATTATCTGGTATTCTATACCAGAATCACAAGGTTTTCACAGATGCCGCTAGAAAGAGTAGTCATACCATAATTATTGGGAAGTGGTTTAATTGATTGACTTAGGATTCGAACAGTTAAGGAATAATAGGAAACAATTTGTTGATTCTGCAAAAAGAAATAAATTCGACTTCACCGGCATACTTGCTGGTGCATACAATGACCCATCTCATTTCATTTTTGAGATAATACAGAATGCAGACGATGAAGGTGCATCGGAGTTACAATTTGATTTGACCAATGACCATATAGACATCTTTCATAATGGCAATGATTTTGACTTAGACGACATTACGGGGGTAACCGGAATTGGAAATTCAAAGAAAAAAGAAGACCTCGTTGCTATTGGAAAGTTTGGAGTAGGGTTCAAGTCGGTTTTTGCAATTACAACAACACCTATCATATTCTCCGGTAAATATAAGTTTAAGATCGAAAATTTTGTGGTACCATCTATGATAAAGTCCAACGAATCATATAACGGAACCTTAATACGACTACCATTCAATCATTCAAAAAGATCTTCAGATGACATATACTCATTAGTGAGAAAAAGGCTTGAGACAATTGATCCCAAAACCTTACTTTTTCTGAAACGAATCAAAAAACTCACCTGGAATATCTCTGGGCATGAAGAAGGCGTTTCAAAGATAGAGACAAAAACGGATATACCGTCAGTTAAGAGAATAACATTAAATTCTTCTACCTCGACTGATCATTTTCTCTTATTTGAACGATCAATTTCAAAAGAGTTTGATGATTTGAAGGTTGAAGTTGCATACAAGCTTCAACACCAAGATAATGGATCTGAGGTGGTGGCCAAAGAACAGGAAACCAAATTAGCCGTATTTTTACCAACAGAAACTTTAACCTTTCTAAACTTCACAATTCAGGGTCCATTCAAAACAACCAGTAATCGCGAGAATATACCGCTGGAAGATAAAGAAAACTTATATCTCTTAAAAGAAATAGGAAAGCTTGTATCAGATTCTATTCCGATAATGAAAAAACTTGGGTACTTAAATGTTAACTACCTTGAAGTTTTGCCCATCAATCTCGAAAACTGTAAGAACTCAAAGATATATTCGGTGATATACGACTGTGTTAAAGAGCAATTGCTTTCTGGTGAATTACTTCCTACGGCCAAGGGAGGTTTTACTAAAGCAAGTCAAGCCTTGTTGGCTAGGGGGCGTGAATTAACTGAGTTCCTATCGGAGAGTGATCTTTTAACTCTATTCTCTAAGCTTCATTGGATCAGCTCAGAAGTGACTAAAGACAAAAGTGCCGTTCTATGGAACTATCTGCAGAACGAACTTGAAGTGGAGGAGATTTATTTTGAAAAGTTCGCAAGAAGCATAAAGAAAGATTTCCTAGAAAGTAAAACAGACAAATGGATGATTGAGTTCTATAAAAGGCTAGTCGATCAAAATGCCTTGTGGAGTGAAAAAACCTATCCTAAAGGCTTCTTGAGAACCAAACCAATCATAAGACTAAGTAACAGTAAACAACACATTGCCCCTTTCGATGATAAAGACAGGGTCCAAGTCTATCTACCATCAAATGGCAAATCTGAATACAGAACTGTCAAGAGATCGATTTGTAAAAATAAGGAAGCTCTAGAGTTTCTAAGATCTTTGGGACTTAAAAAACCTGACATTTACGCTGAAATTAAGGACTTCATAATTCCAAGGTATCAAAAGGTAAGATCTCGGAAGCCTCCAACCTATAAGGATGATTTGAACAAATTGCTTTTGGGTTACTCAAAAGTTCCACAGAATTACAAAGACCAGTATTTGACCGATCTCAAGGATGCCTATTTTATTGATTCAGTCGCCATAGGAACAAACAAACATCGTCTCTCTAGACCGGGAGATGTGTACTTTAACACCAAGGAACTTTTGGATTACTTTGCGAACAGTCAGGATGTTTATTTGGTAAGTGTTTCAATAACTAAGAAGTTTAATCGTACTAGTATTATAAATTTTCTTACTGACTTGGGAGTTGAAGACAGCCCGAGACGAATCCCGTTAATAGGAACCCTGACATGGCAGCAAAAACTGTCTTACTCTAGAGGATTCACCAGAGAAATCTCCGACATCGACTATGAATATGACGGCTTGGACATCATATTGAGTAACATAACAGTTGAGAGGTCTTTCCTGCTGTGGAAAATGCTACTCAAGAGTGTCGATAAGTTCCGCGATTGGGATTCTTCAAAATTTTTTAATGGTTGTTTCACCTATTTTTATTATTCAATGACATCTGTGTCATTTCCTGCCAAATTTCTCACACAGCTGAGAGACAACCTTTGGTTAGTAGATAGGGATGGAAATTTTAGAAAACCAGATCAAATTATGTTTTCAGAATTAAAAGAAGGTTATGAAACTAAACATACGAAATTGGAAGCTCTAAAAAAAGTGTTAGGGTTTGCTTCGGAGATCTCAGACAATTTACCCTTAGTAGTGAAACAAAAGTATGAGATAGTAAAAGACGTACCGATTGCAACCCTACAAAAACTTGTTTCTGAGTTAAACAAACAAAAAAAAGAAGAAAGCAACGAAAATTGGAAGCCTGAAATAGATCCAGACAAAGTGCCTACTACTATTACAAACATAGAACCTCCTAAGAATGACATCTCTCGTACAACTAGAAGGCAAGAAACAAGTTCCGGCGATAATGGTAGTGAAGGCACAAAGAGACCAATAGTAACTGAAACAGAAGACCCCATGACAAAAAAAGATATAGGTAAGTGGGGGGAAGAATACGTTTACAACGTTCTCAAGAGAGATTACACAGGCGATAGCAGGTTCGAAGTCGAGTGGCTGAATAAGGATAAAGAATCCGGGGTTGGTTATGATATAGTTTTAAAGGAGAGTGGTGTGGAAATTAGGTACATCGAAGTTAAGAGTAAGACAGTAGAGCATGATG
Source organism: Thermoplasmata archaeon (assembly GCA_021806345.1). Next base: position 10,329 of record JAJZXP010000180.1, read on the forward strand.
AACTTATTGAGGTGACTGGCACTCAATGGGAATTTGCCAGAAGTTTGTACGAGCAGGGAAAAGGGGATTCATATTTCTTCTATATTGTCAGAAATCCAGGTAAAAACAACGCGAAGATCGAAGTTTTGCAGAATCCTATCAAACTTTGGAAGGAAGGAAGGCTATATGCGCATCCTGTCAATTTCAAACTGTAATGACCACGTCCGACGATTACAATGGGAGAAGAAGAACATGTCTATGCAGGAGATGAGCATTTTAGATTTCCTTCTTTTACAATATCCTTAATAGTCACTTAAGAGCATTTATCATAATTTCTTTATTCATATCGACCACAAGGGCCACATTGTTCATCTTATTACTTATTATTTGGTTTGAATTGATTCCTACGCTGTGTGGCCCAGTGTTGTGGTTTTTTGATTGTCCGGGAGGCAACGGATTCAAGGATATTTTTTAGGGAATTAAATGCCCGGATCGGCTGAGAATGTTCATTTGCAAGCAAACTCAATTAGCATGGACAGTACTGCATTTCGCCAAAAGAATCTCAGGTTTCCATGAAAACATTTATCTAAACATCAAGTGTAAACATGCTTGGATGAGTAATTCCTTGACCAACTTTAATCCAGTTGATTCTAAGACTTTATCACTAAACCTTACAAAGCGTCAGGAAACGCGTACGAACAACATCAAGAATGCAACTCTAAGGGAGAGATAATATGCCAAGTCTTAGCAGGTTAGTTTCGTAAAGAATAAGCGGAAATTGCCCTGGCTCCAGAGTTCTGGTTTTAGAGGTAAATGAGCAAACCTCTCAAGACAAGATGCTCGTATTTAGCAAAGAAAGAGCTGAGAAAGGTAATATAGGAAAACGATGGCATGAAATGAGAGAGTGGATAAAGCTTGAGAACAAAAGACTTTACTGAAAATATAGAAAAGATCGATAGATATCTGATAGAATATAAAGACAGATCTGAAAAATACGGGAACCTATCAATTGATTGGAACAAGATAATTGTAGAACCGCTTCTTTGTCATATAAAATTGCTGTTAATGATTATAAGGCAATTCCACAATTCACTTAATGATGAGATAATAAGAAGTGGCATAGACTACTTTGATTACAACATCAATGGTCTCAAGAGACAGTTTGGGCGAGGAAGAAAATGAAGTTTACCGATGAGTTCCTCGGTTCCAATGTAATGTTTGCGCTGACGACTGGTCTGTACTCACGTAACCTAAGTTGCATAAGAGAGTATGTGCAAAATTCTTATGACCAGCCGTCTGGAGCATCTAGAATAGAGATTTCCTCTGAAAATGGTATAAATTGGATACTTAAAGATAATGGAAAGGGAATGGATGAAGAGCAGCTGAGAAAAGCTTTCGGTGTTGGTCTATATACAAAGAGTTTCGATAAATCTGAAGGTATGTATGGAATTGGGATCTGGAGCGGGGTTGCCGTATGCAATAAACTTGTGGTTATAACCAAAAAAGCTGGTGCAGAGCAAAAGCTAAGAATAGAAGTAAACTCCAAAGGTATTAGGGATAATTCTTCTAAAAATATTCCAGCACTCACATTCCTAAGCGACAATACGAGTGAAATAGAACATATAAGTGTGTCAGAGAACGAATATAAAGAAAATTATACTATAGTTCGTTTGGAGGATATAACGCCTGGAGGCACTGATTTATTTACTGAAAAAAAATTGAAAGAATATATTTCCACGAATCTGCCTGTACCCGTACATAAGGATTTTAAGTTCCAACAAAATATCATAAAAACTTTTGAAAATTTTGAATACTACAGGACAGTAAGTATTGCCGTAAACGCTACTGAGGTATATAGACTATATGAGATTCAAGACGAACTTAGAGATTTTGAACTAAAGAGTTTTACCCACGATGAATCGGTTATTGCCTTATGCTGGTTTTCATTCAGCAAAAACGGGGATACTTTAAAAAATGACAGAGGATTCACTTTAAGACATAATGGGTTTGTAGTAAGAGAATGGCAAGCTTTGAAATCTGAAATCAACGGAAGGTTTAATGATAGATTTGTGGGAGAGATTCATCTTACGCCCGGCAATCTCAATCTTAGGCCGACAGCACCCCGTAGCGATCTAATACAAAATGAAGTTTCAATCGATCTCTATAGTCAAATAAGACAATTTTTCCTTAATCTGCAAAGGATAAACAGCTACGTAACAGTAAATGTAGTAAGCCCTAGGAAAAAAATGCAAGAGATTCTACGGACAGAATCACTTGAAGAAAAGAGGAAAAAGGTAATTGAGATAAACAATAAGAATTTTAAGGAAACTCTCGACTTCCTGAAAAAAGACCCTTCACTCGAGAAACTTGGTGAAAAATTGAAACAGGAATCTGTTGAAATAAAGGATGAATTTAGGAAGTTAAGTGAAGAAGTTAAAGAGGAATTAACGAGGAATCCGCCTAGACGAACGGAGCTCAAGAAAGCGGTTTCGTCCATGACTACAAATGAAGATTTACAGAAGATGATTAACACACTTATGTCTGAGAAGCATGAAGGTGATTTTACAATAGATCCGTTTAACCCTCTAAAAGAGAAAATAGAAAAATTGACGAAAAAGAAATTCTCAAACTTTACGCAAGCATGCGACGAGATAGGAAAGACCATTACGCTATTTGATGGGGCAGGTAGTGAGAGAGATTCGAATGATGATGTCAAATTATTTTTTAAGAATGCTTATAGAATTTTTAGGAATATTCCGGAACACGCCAAAGGATCAAAATCCACCGAATGGTTTGATAATTCATACAACAGGGATTCAATAAAAGCAGGCGTAATGTGTCTCCTAACATTAATTTGGAATATGATAGATCGTATGAAACAAAAAAAGGGATCCTAAAATTAACCAATATTTCGGATCCAAAATCCTAATTTTACCGAAATCCTTATCTAAATAACATCTTTATCAATTTGTGAACACTCTATTAGTCGAACCAGATTACTACTCAAAGTATCCGCCCCTTGGTCTCATGAAGCTTGCGTCTTTTCACAGGTCTTATGGGGATGATATAGAATATGTAAGAGGCATCTCGGAAGTTAAAGTTCAGCCATCCGTTATAAACATCACTTCACTGTTTACCTATTCCTGGAAACCGGTTCATCAAGCCATAGAGTATTATCATTTAGAATTTCCGAACTCTGAGATAAGGGTGGGAGGGATATATGCAACTCTTCTCCCAATGAACATTAAAAAACAATATCCATTCGTGAAACTTCAGCTAGGGCTACATCCAAAAGCTGAGAGCTATCTTCCTGCATATGACATTCTAAAGCAGGTCGACAAATGGAAGGACTGGGATCGATCCATCGTATTCACATCAAGGGGATGCATACGCAAATGCCAGTTTTGTGTTGTACCTAAGGTGGAGGGCGGAATGCGTGATGAAAAGCCTTCTATATTGGATCTTATGCATCCAAGCCATAAGAAGGTCACAATATGGGACAATAACTTCCTTGCCTCTCCGTATGCCAAATCAATGCTCAAGGAGCTAAGTGATCATGGCATTGAGGCGGACTTCAACCAGGGTCTTGATGCCAGGCTAATGGACGAAGAAACGGCCGGACTCCTTTCGGATGTTAAATCTAAAACAATTCACATGGCATATGATTGGCCATGGGAAGGTCCTTACATACAGAAAGCAATCAACCTGCTTGGAGATGTAGGATACAAGAAGAAGAACCTTATTTTCTACATGTTGTATAATTTCTGGGACGAAGAACATAAGAAGGGAGACACCCCTGAAGATTTCTTATTGAGACTGAAAAACCTCATGAAATGGGGTGCCTCTGTGTATCCCATGAGATTTATCCCATTGAATTCACTCACAAGAACAGGTTACGTATCACCTTTATGGACAGCGGAACAACTAGAAATGATTGCCGATGCAAGAAGAGTATTGGGATTTGCCGGAACCTGGGTTCCATACAGGGCGTTAGCAGACAAATTTCTGTATTCAGAAACATTTGAGCAGGCCATGGAGTTGAGGCCAAAGTCAGGCAACAACGTTAGTATACCTAAGTCCGCTAGGACTAAGAAGAAAAAAACTACTATTTTAGAGATAGTGAATAATTATGCTGTCAGATAGGGAATTCTTAATGAATATCGAATATTAATTTCCGCTCGTCGCAGGGTTTCGGACAATTTGCTCACATTTTGGACAAGGATATGTCACTGCAATTTTTTTATACTCCTTTCCCTCTAATTTAGATGGCTCGAATTTACAACCACAATTAGAACACGTTAATTCCATACAATTATCATTCTTTTATATTTAATAAATGTTTACGCAGTTATTCGAGAGTTTTAAAATCTCCACCAATACCCACAACCCCATCTATTCTCCTTTTCCGGATCGTAAACCATTGTGGGCCTGTGATGTTCAGTTATCATATTCGGTTCTCCAAATATCCCGATCATTTCTGGATCTGTCATTAACAAATTCAAAAGATAGGTTCCCTGATGATTGTCCAATAATTCTTTCAACTCAACAAAATCTTCCATTTTAAACTTGTACCTGTACTGATCTCCGCCCCTCAAATACGGTGGATCCAGGTAGAGGAGAACACCAGGCTTGTTGTATCTTTTCATGAGATCACGAAAATCCATGTTCTCAACGATCCATTTCTTCACCGGGAGAAAATCTTCGGATCTCAAGGGTGGAAGATTCGCTCTCTTGTAGAAACGCTTGAATGCCTTTCCTGCACCGGAAAATGAGAATGTGTGCAGATATATGGTCTTGAAGGCAATATCTACATCATTTCTTGGATCCGATCTCTTCATTTCCTGGAATATGGACTCATGCGGGAATGCGTTTCTCAGTTTCCGTTCCAGCTGCATTCTTTTCCAGTTGTCCTGTAGAACCTTGAATGTCACATACAGGTCCTTATTTACGTCATTGTACACCTTCACTTTTTTCCATTCCTCAGGTATGTTCAACAGAACCTTACCTGAACCACCGAATACATCAACAACTACGTCAAACTGGTCTAGATTTTTCTCCAGAATTTCAAGAATATTTTTGATCTGATAGAATCTGCCGCCATAATACGGAAAGGTGCTTTTCATATGATTGTCGAATACGCAATCATTTCATGCTTATATTATTTCGTATTGCTCAATAGAAAATTATTAGGTCAAGAAAGTAATGTTACCTTGTGGATGCACTTAAAACCATAGAGAAACAATCCGGATTTCTCAGACTGATATCATATCTTCACATGAACGGAGAGAAAGCATTGACAACTATCATTGATGAAACAGGGATACCCGTTCACCAACTGTACAGGAGCATAGAGAAAGGGAAGGAATTGAAGTTGATTACAACTGGAATTGACAAATCATCATATCCAAACAGGAACATGGTCAAGCTCACAGAAAAAGGTAGAAAAATGGGTGAGAAAATATTGGAGATGCTGGAAATTCTCAATTCAGATTAGATTCATTTCCTGCATCAGATCCTTTGCTCTTTGACTGGCCACATGTGATATCACGTAACTAAACCTTTCCTCAATATTTCGTATGAGTTATATGGTATCAAAATAGTCTTAGATTTTGATCGATTGAACCCATGCTTTCAGATCCTTCCCGGGTAAGTTATGGTTAATTTCCAGTATCTTCACCAGAGCTGCCAGAACTGGCTTTCTTTCCCCGTCTTTCCGTATTATTGGAACAC
>JAJZXP010000402.1 GCA_021806345.1 Thermoplasmata archaeon
GGCTAATCGAGTAAAAAGCCCATCAGCCCACGCTCGTAAAGCAAGACCTTTTGTACCAAGAAACTCGTCTACTTCTAGTTTCACAAGAATTGATTGTTTGAATACTTAAACAATACTGACATTCAAACTGTTTATGGTATTAAGTTAACCTCTAAGAATCCTCTGCATCCTATTACAACACTCACTAAATTTGAATTCTCAATGCAGGATATAGATTTTGTAAAGTATACCCAGTTGTCAAACCAGCTATGCATTTTTCTTAAATCCATAATAGTATGAACATAAACCTACAGGATCGCAGGTCGAGATACATAAATCATACTATATCACGTCTTCTTTAATTTCAACAGGATCAGGTTTCCTTGAAATTGTCCGCCCACCGTCAATAACTATTTCATTTCCTGTCATGAAGCTGTTATCATCAGAGGCTAAAAAGGCCAGCAATTTTGCGACCTCTAGTTTCTCACCCATCCTCCCAAGCAAAGTAGCAGACCTTGAATCAAGGTCAGGAGAAGCTTTGTCCGATTCGGCTTTTGCGTAAATTGGACCAGGCATTACAAGCGAGACTAGAATTTCAAACGGTGCTAAATCAACTGCCATGCTTTTCGTCATAGATCTCAAAGCACCTTTAACGGTAGAATAAGCAAATGAGGAGTCCAGGGGAAAGAAAGACTGTACTGCTCCGATGTTGATTATTTTCCCCTTTTTATGATTATCTTTAAGTTTCTTTGCAAAGTGTTTCGAGAGCAACAATACTGAGGTCAAATTCAGCTGGATCATGCTGTCCCATTCAGATAGCGGAATATCGAGTACACTATACCTAGAGTTTCTTGATGCGTTGTTGATGAGAACATCATAAATTTCTCCACAATTATCAAGCCATCCTACAAGGTTTTCCACTTCTTGTCTGTTTGAGAGGTCACATTTTCTGAAACTTATATTTCCTCCCTTAGACTCCCTTATTATCTTATCGGCTCGTTCGTTATCTCGACCAATGATCAAGACTGAAGAGCCAAGATCGCTAAAAAGCTTAGATGTTGTCTCTCCAATTCCGTGCGTTCCTCCAGTTATTATTACGTGCTTATTTCTGAGATCAATCATTTTTATCTCTCTCTCGTGAGTTCGTTTTGTATAGCCACTATTTCTCCAGGGTATAGGCTATAACTTTTGGTTCTGTCATCTCTAACATCGTATTGGAAACTGACTCTCTTCCTATCCCACTCATTTTTGGACCCCCAAACGGAAGGTTATCCCATCTCAATCTGGTCGTATCATTTATGATTACGGTGCCAACGTTGAGTTTTCGTGCAATCTTATACGCTCTGCTGAAATTCTTGGAGAACACTGCTGCGTTCAGTCCATATTTGGAAGAATTTACTATCTCTATAGCCTCCTCATCGCTAGATACTGTCTGTATTGGAAGGATTGGACCAAACACTTCCTCATTCATCATCCTAGTGTCTCCTGTAGATACTCTAACTAATGTGGGAGGGAAAAAGAAGCCAGTCTTCGGAGTTTTCCCTTGATATATTATTTTTGATCCTTTAGATAAGGCATCTTCAAGGAACATTTTCATATTGTTAACCGATTCGTTAGTAATTAGAGGCCCTATATCTGTTTCCTCTTTTGTCGCTATACCAACTTTCATTGATGAGATCTTATCGGCCATTATTTTTTCAACCTTTTCACTCACGTTTTCTGAAACTATCAATCTCTTCGTTGAATTACAAAACTGTCCGGCATAGTCGTATCTCCCAAACGTTGCTTTATCTATTGCAGTCGATAGTTCAGCGTCATCCAGAATGATCTGTGCATCGCTTCCCCCAAGTTCCATGATCGATCGAACTCCACGTTTCATGTTCTTAGCTGCCAGTTCAAGGCCGACATCAGACGAACCGGTAAATGTGAGAAGTCTTATTTTGTTATTAACTGAGAACTCTTCACCTATAAGCCTAGAATTGCCAGTAACTACATTAACAGAACCCTCAGGAAAACCTGCTTTAAGAATAAGTCTCGTTAACTCAATCTGCGTCAAAGGAGCGTTTTTAGTAGGTTTGTGTACAATGGTATTCCCAACTGCAAGAGCAGTTGCGACTTTATGAGCAAAACTAGCACCAGGGAAATTAAAAGGAGTGATCGAAGCGACAACTCCTAGTGGTTCCCGCGTTTCAATAGCTATTCTATTTTCATTATTTGCAGGTGATTCGTAAACTTCAAGAGGAATAAAACTTCCTGTGAGAACATGAGAAAGTTCCCACGCGCAATACTCAAAAATCTGGGCAGTTCTTTCTATCTCTGCCCTTGAACTTTTTATTGGGCGGCCCGTTTCTGAAGCCATTATGACAGCTAAATTCTCTTGAGACTCCCTAATGAGTTGTGCAGTCCTCAAAAGCAATTTTTTTCTTTCATGCGCAGGTAAAACAGAGTACCTATGATAAACATCGTCGGCTAAGTCAATCGCGTGCCTAACTTCATCGATACCAAGTAATGGAACATAATCCAATATTTCGCCTGTAGATGGGTTATAAACCGCACTTTTCTCATCGGAAAATATCTCTTTGCCTATAATTGCACCTTTCATAGGAGATCACCATAATGCACAGATCAAATGCATATTGGCATATCTCTTAAGCTAATAAAAACTTATCCTATTAAACACTTATGATAAAAAAATACGAATAACTGTAACGTGAAAAAGAATTTAATAGAAGTTTTGAATAACATGTTATGAAAATAAGAGACATTAAAACT